>NZ_JAUBPU010000068.1:0-29207 GCF_036700885.1 Microcoleus sp. S13_B4 | reverse complement strand
GCTGCCTATCTTTTTTTACCACAAGTTGGCTCAATCCTTACTAAATATGGGTTTCAGGCGGGTTGTCACCCCCCCAGCGCATAAATATAAGCTGTAGCGTTATTTATGCGCTGAGTTATTCACATCAGAGATTGAGCAACAGATAACAGTTGAATTTGTTTATACACCACCATATTCTCCGAATTTTAATTTAGTCGAATATCTAATTCATTTGTTCCGACTAAGACTACTACATCCGGATGCCAAGTGACAAAAGTATCGAGCAGGTTGAAATGCGAATAAAAACCTTTTTTTAAACCCAACAATTGCAGGCTCCCATCCAAATTGCCAACACGATTCAACATATTTATAACCTCATTCTATAGTCTTCTAGCGGGAAGGGAGTATATCGAGGTTGATTTTTTACTCGATTTATCCAACTTTTAATTGCGGGAAATCTCGTTAAGTCAAATCCGCCCTCACCCGCAACGTGAGTGTAAGCAAATAAACCGATGTCAGCAATAGTATAGCGATCGCCTACAAAAAAAGCATGGTTTGCTAAATGCTGTTCCATCACCCCTAAAGCAGCATAACCCGGTGCTTGTTTTTGTTGAAGTGCTTCCTGATATTCTTAAGCTTTTCCTGTCATGTACCAAAAGCTAGAAGTAGCAATAAAAGGTTCGTGGCTGTACTGTTCAAAAAATAACCACTGCATGACTTGACCGCGTTCAAATTTATCAGTTGGGAAAAACTCTGTTCCTTCGCTCAAGTAAAACATAATTGCATTCGATTCAAAGAGAAATTTACCCGATGCGATTTCTAACACCGGAATGCGGCCATTGGGATTTTTGACCAAAAATTCAGGTGTGCGGCTTTTTCCTTGGAGAATATTAATCTCTATGCGATCGAAGGGAATATTAAGTTGAGTTAAGAGTAAGCGAACTTTATAGCAATTGCCCGAGGGGGAATACTCGTAAAGTTTAAACATGAGTCTTGAGAAGATTTTACGATCTTAAATTATCTCATAAATTAGATAATTTAGGCACGATGAGTTAACTGTTGTCTGCTAACATTATTTTGGCGATCGACACCGATCGCCAAAACCAGCCACTTCTGCCAGCGTATAAAGCGGGCGACCCTTCACCTCCTCATAAATCCGCCCTATGTACTGGCCCAATATCCCAATACTAACCAACTGCACCGCACCCAAAAAGAAAACCGCCATCATCACAATTGTCAAACCAGTTAAGGCAGAACTTGGATAAAAAAGCCGCCAATACAAAATTAAAAAAGCCATTAACACAGATATAAATGCAGCAAACAACCCCAAATAAATCGAAAGTCGGAGTGGTACTTTTGAAAAAGATACTAAACCATTCATCGCCAAACTCAAAGATTTTCTGAAGGTATACTTAACCTCGCCTGCAAAGCGCGGATCGCGTTCAAACTTAACCGCCGTTTGTTTAAAACCAATCCAAGCTCGCAATCCCCGAATGTAGCGGTTACGTTCTGGCATGGCGTTGAGTACATCCACCACGCACCTATCCATCAAACAAAAATCTCCGGTATCTATCGGAATATCAACATCAGCAAGATGGCGCAAAATGCGATAATACATATAAGCAGGCAACCGCTTAAACCAACCTTCTTGACGGCGTTGAGTGCGCTGAGCATAAACAACTTGATAGCCCTGCTGCCACTGTGCTACCATATCTATAATGAGCTCTGGCGGGTCTTGCAAATCGCCGTCCATGATGACTACAACTTGACCAGTAGAAAAGTTTAAACCAGCAGTTACAGCTATTTGATGACCGAAATTGCGGGCAAAACTGAGGTAACAAATTCGCGAATCTTTTTCGTGCAATTCTCGCAAAAGTTCGAGAGAGCGATCGCGGCTACCATCATTGATTAAAATTAATTCTACTGGGCCGTCCATTCGATCCATCACGGCCCTAATTCGTCGATATAATTCAGCCAGATTTTCTTCTTCGTTATAAATGGGAATTACCAAGGAATACTTAGGTGTATCGTTCATTACAGTTTCTGTTTAAAAATCGGCTGTTCAACCCTTAAATGACAAGTTTATTTTTCCCCAAACACGCTGGCTGCTTCACGAGAGAGGTTCGGCACTTAATTTCGCTTTTTGAACCAGACAATAGCCCCCGACAAAATAGCAGCGTACCAAAACTTATCTATTTTCTTAAATACCATACGAAAAACGACAGGTTAACTAAGACTGACTCCAACCAAGCGAAAATTTCTGTTATCATATAGCAATCCTTGCAGGAGCCGTAAATATTTTACCCCACCCCAACCCTCCCCGAACTCGCGGGGAGGGAGTAAGAAATTCACAAATGATGCGAGGATTGCTATAGGTGTTGACTCGGCATCTAAAAGTTACAATCATAACCCATCGATTCAAAATTGCATGACAAATTCCAATTATCTTTGGCAAGCAAATCAAGACTTAAGCGAAGCTTGTCTGCAACATCCCTTTGTCAGAGGCATTGCTGACGGCAGCCTCCCCCAAAATAGTTTTGCATATTACGTTGCACAAGACGCATTTTTTCTGGGAGCATTCGCTCGCGCTTACAGTGTCGCTGCTGCAAAAGCACCCGACTGGGAGGGGTTTGAAATTCTCCACAATCTCTGCAGCGGTGTTTTAGAAGAACTTCGGTTGCATCAAGGATATGCAGCCAAATGGGAGGTAAACTTGCAAGAGGCTAAACCGAAAATTGCTACCCGCCGCTACACAGATTTTTTATTAGCGACAGCCTGGGGAAGCGGTGTCGGTTTGACAGCAGCCGCGATGACTCCTTGCTTGCGGTTATATGCTTTTTTGGGACAGCAGCTAGCTAAACCTAATATACCGGAACACGCCTTTAGCGACTGGATTTTCACCTATAGCAGCCCTGATTTTGAGATTTTAGCAAAACGGCTGGAAAGTTTGGTCGATCGCTACGCAGAAGCTGGGTCGGAAGTAGAAGCAACCTATCGCTACGCTATGCTCTGTGAAAGAGACTTTTTTCAGGCAGCTTGGGAAAGAGAGTAAATTAAGTTTGGGCAAAAGATATTAAGAGCGATCGCCCCTAAGCTACCCACAGCCAACTAGCAAATCTCACGGAAACGTAAAGCAGAAATACGCCAAACAATCCCATCAACCCGTAACCCCAACGAGGCTTGGCCGCCAATAACAAGCCAAGACCTATTGACAGCGGCACAATACCGTAAGCGTAGCGCTCTACCGATTGTAACGCTCCCGAAGTAACCAGCAGGGTCAAAGAGCAAAAACCGAAGCAAATGATTGTAATGCTCAACCTTTTTCGTAAATACCACAACAAATAGCAACCGCCAAAAACCATCCCAACTTTAGTAGCAGCGTACAAGCGGAAACTGAAAAAGTTCTTAAATATTTCCAACCAAGTAGGCTGACCCCAGGCTTTTTGGATGTGAATAAATGCTAAAGGCTCTTCCAAATTAATAGCACAGTATAAAATAAATGAAAAGAACCCGATCCCGCTAGCAAAACCCGCAGTATAAGCGAGGGGAGGTCTTTTTTCCCTCCAAGCTGTCAGCAAAAAAGTAGGTATCAGGGCTACTCCTGGGCCTCTAGTAGCAGTCGTCAAAGCTCCCCAAAAAGCAGCCCAAATATACTCGCCCCTCTCAAAAGCTCGTAAAGCCGATGCTGTCAGGAACAAAAACAATCCTTCTGTATACATGACAGTGCAAAATAGTGAGAACGGAGACCAAGCTAGCACAGCAGTTGTCCACTTCGCTGCACCAGCATCGTATCGCTCCTCTACCCAAAAATACACCACCAATAACGCACCCAAAAACGCCAAAGAGTTGATTAATACCCCTGCAGCTTCGGCTCGCATTCCGAGGGTCATCAGCCCCCGAATTAGTAAGGGAAAAAGCGGATAGAAGGCAACGGAATGCTGCTGCCCGTCATTTGCATAGCTGTAGCCTAAATTAGCGATTTGGGTGTACCATTTACCGTCCCAATGCGAAAACAGTTCCCAGCCACTTTTGGGAAGGAAGCCACTGACAAAACCCAGAGGTGGCCAGGGATACACGGGCGGGTTCTTGCAGACTAAAGGAGCAATTACTTGCATCCCGATCGCAATTATCGATCGGCTCAGAAACCACATAGCAATTACAAAAATTAACCCGTCCCTGCTTTTGGAGCGCGGACGCGGAGGAATTACTTCTAGCCCTAAATCAGTATTTGTCATGGCTAAAGCAGCGCAAGACTCTAGATTTAAAATTAAAGTATAGTCCGCTGCCGAGCCATCGCCAAATATATACGTAAGTACAGGTGTACTGCTAATTTTAACGTCCGAGTTTATTGGGAATCCCTTCGCAGCCACCGGGAATAGTCTCTCTCGACTTCGAGCCACACCAAGCGCAGCAGTAATAGCGCTGATCCTCCGACAGCCGCTTGACACCGGTGAAATCAACACGTTCAACCACAGCGCCGGTATGTTCACCCGTTTGATAGTTGGGAAATTCGGTACGGCTGCGGGGAGATGCAGTTTCTGCCGAGCCGTAGAATAATGCGGCGCCTCTCATGTCGGCGCGAGCGAGATTGGCGTCGTACAACACAGCGCGCGAGAGGTTGGCTTTCACTAAATCGCACTTGCTGAGATTGGCACGGACGAGGTTGGCTTCGCTCAAATCCGTCCACCGCAAATCAGTGCCAGCCAGGTCCGCACCCGCTAACATGACATTGAGATCGATAACGCGGATACCGTGATCTCTATCTTCAGCGTAGCCGCCGTCGCCGTCAAGGATGGGGCGGCCTAAAAGCCGATCGCGCTTCAGAGGAGTAACCAATCTAGACTGCGACAAAAACCGCAGAATTTTAGCTTTACCTTCAGCATCTACACTGCTCATAATCGCAGCGGTGCGGCCTTCTGCGATCGCCCTTTCCTGCGGCCAATCTTCCAAAAATCCTTGTTCGTCGAGGGCTAAGTCGGAAACCCCTTGAAAATAAGCATCGATCGTTTGCTGCTGCGTAATTCTGTTTTGTTGAATCGTCAAATCTTTCGAGATCACATACTGCCGCCAAGCCACGTAAACGCCCAAAATTGCGATCAAAATTTGGCCCAAAGCGCCGATCAGCTCGCCGAGGGCACCGATGGCGTCCCAGTTGATTTGGATGTTGCGGCTTCCCGGTTCAGTATTAGTACCGCTGAGCATCAGCAAGCCAACAATCCCAGCTAAAAGCCCGAAGCAGGCGACGATCAGCGTGCGCCAAGCCGGCGGAATTACCTGCGCCCAGATTTTACCCCAACTCGGCCACATCAGCCGCAGCGATACGCCCATCGCACCGATGGCGCCAATTAAGCCCAGCCAAATGTTGTCATTGGCTAGCCCAAAAATCATCGCTGCGATCAACCCCAGCGTCAGCACTGACCCCGACTTCTCAGTAGTCGTTTGTTCCGGCTGCTGCGGCAATAAAACCTTGCGACTTGGAGGCGGCGGCACCGGTTTTTCCGGTTCAACAGTAGCGACGATTGTCCCTGATTCTGGTGGCACAGTAGGGTTCGCACCGTTCAGACTTTCTACAGTCACGTTAGATTCAGGGCGATTGGGTTGAGAAGAATTGTTTTCTGGTGTCATGCGTTGAGGCAAATTCTAATTTTAGCGGGTCATTAAAACGATTTTAACTAACTTTCGCAGGATTCTATATAGCATTACAATAGAAATATCTACTAATTACACTCAAAGAGGTAACATACTATGACCCTGGTACTCCCAAATCTTCAAGAAAAACAAATGGGTCAAGTAATCACTACAATCACCGTCACGAATCGCATCGATCGAGTTATGGCAGAACGGGGATTTATTTCTGTTGAGGAAGTTCGGTCGGTTACCCTCGATAACGTTGTTGTCGATACCGGAGCAACTCTGCTTTCCTTGCCAGCTCGCATTATTAGCCAGTTAGGCTTAATACAAGTAGGAGAAAGAGATGTAGAAACATCAGCGGGCATCAAAAAAGGTCGAATTTTTGCCGACGCTCAAATTATTGTAGAGGGGAGAGAAGGGAGATTTGATTGTTTAGAGTTACCCGAAGGCGTTTCCGCTGTTTTGCTGGGCGTGATTCCCATGGAAGAACTGGGCTTAGAACCTGATTTAAAAAATCGACGGTTGCGAGTATTGCCGATGAACAATCAGCAAACATATCTGATGGGTTAGTCGAGCGGCGTTTACCGTAACACAAACGTCTCGCCTGGTATTCCTATCATCTCCAGTCAATTACCCGCCCTTCAAAAGGTTTTTAGTGAGGACTAAACCCCTCATAAAATTTTGAGTAATTTATTCCTCATTCCAAAGAAATTTTAGGTATTTTGGAGAGGTTATATATTATTAACGGCGGCAAAAAAATATATCTAAAAACCCACTTTTTAGGTATATGTAAGTTGTTTGCCCTACATCTGGCGAGCAGAATAAGCCTTGAGCAAATACACGGCAACCGTCCCAAATATCAAAACAATTATCCCCAAAACTAACTCCAGACTAAACCTTTGAGCATTGCCCAAAGCGACAAGAATTTGCTGCCGCACCACAAACGCCAACAGCCAGCAAATCTCCGCCTTCAGCCAAACCAAAAGGCCTCGCCCCAACAGATATTGCCGGTGAGCGTTCTCAGAAGTAATCTGTACCGGATAATTAAAAGTATGCGGATAGCGGGATACCGCAGTTAAAACCGCAAAAATAAGGGCCGCAACCGCGGGCATGAGCCAAATCGTCATCTTGTCGCCCCAAGCATCAGCCAGCCCCCCCAAGCCGAAATGAATCGGAATTTGATCGGGCAAAACCGCCCAAAACTTGACGATGAGCAAAACAGCCAGCAAAATCGCGATCGCACCCAAAAGCTCTACCGCCACTACAACAGGCGAAAGCCTCAGAGAAATAACCGGCCGTTGGTTTGGTGTGTTTCCAGTCATGGCTACTTAAAATTAGATTAATATTGAAAACAATAGTATTGGTTCCAATTTCATTCCCCAACAGCTTTCGTTGGGGGTTTCCAAACATCCCGCGAGGTTTTATGACGGCTCAGGTCTTGATTGAAAAGAAAAAGTTAGAAAAACCGCCCCTAACAATACACACATTAGGCGATCGCGTTCTGCGGCAGCCAGCTAAGCGCGTCAAAAGCGTCGATGCAGAAATTCGGCAGCTAGTCCGAGAAATGCTGCAAACCATGTACAGTGCCGACGGTATCGGTTTGGCCGCCCCCCAAGTCGGAGTCAACAAACAAGTAATCGTCCTCGACTGTGACCCGGAAAACCCCGCCACACCCCCAATGGTTTTGATCAATCCCACCATTAAAAGTAGCAGCAGCGATATCTGCATCTTGCAAGAAGGGTGTTTGAGCATTCCGGGAGTTTATTTAGAAGTCAAACGCCCAGAAGTCATTGAAGTCTCCTACCGCGACGAATACGGCCGCCCACAAACCCTGATAGCAACAGAGTTACTGTCTAGGGCAATTCAGCACGAAATGGATCACCTCAATGGAGTGCTGTTTGTAGACAGAGTAGAAAACAAGCTTGCACTGAATGAAGCATTAGTCAAGCATAAATTTTCCCCCAAGGCCGTAAAATCAGTATGATGGCAGGAACTCCGAAAAGTGGTTTACTTTTAGCTCTTTCGTGCATCACTGCGATCGCGGCAGTCGGCTCTATCTTTGAGCTGTCATCGGGAGAAGCTCAACTTGGCAATTTAGTCACGGGCATCATCCTCGCCCTGAGCGTACCGCTAACTGGCATATTTTTCTATGCCGCCGTTCAGGATGCCAGGGCAAATCTATAAGCAGAGTTATTAGTCATTAGTCATTAGTCAGCAGTTATTAGTAATTAGTAATTAGTAATTAGTCAGCAGCTAACAACCAATAACTGTGGAATAAAGACTGCTCCAAAATAACACCAGCTAACAGCTACAGAGCTCATGACCAATGACTAATGACTAATGACTAATGACTCATAACTCATGACTAATGAAATCGGATTTCTGCGACAAGTGCCAGCCAAAGACGCTGTGGGAACGCCAGCATCCAAGTACCAACTTTCTGAAGATGGGGAATTGGTCATCGGACGCGATCGCAATTGTCAAATAGCTTTAGAGTCGATCGGTCACGGCATGGTTTCCCGTCGCCACGCCATGATTCGTCCCCTAACTCAGGGTACTTTGACGAGATGGGAAATTTGCGACCTCAACAGCGCTAACGGAACTTATATCAACGGAAAAAAGCTCTCTGGCTGCCAAACTTTAGAAACAGGCGATCGCATCAGTCTCGGCCTTGACGGCCCGGAATTTATATTTGAATCTCCCCTAACCCCTTACCAAAATCAACCCGGATTCCCTGCACCACAAACGGGCAATTTTGCTGGTAGCGAAAAAGATGCTCTCACTTTAACTCAATTATTCCCGATCGCCTCCACTGGCAAACAATTAAGCCAAAAAGCTTACTTATATCCAGGTATCGCCACAGTTATTGTTGTCGTGTCGATGTTTGTAGCCGTTGGAAATTCCGCAGCATTCAACTTACTGCTGTCAGCTTACCTCGCCGGTGCGGCTTACTACTTTATCTATCAACTGTGCGGCAAACACAAGCCTTGGTGGGTATTGCTTGGTTCGGCTTTAGCTACAGTCCTGATTGTGATCAGCCCCTTATTAATTGGATTTATATTAGTATTTAGAGAAATTTTGCCCGGTCGCCTGCCAACCGAAGGCGAAGCAATCAGTTTTTTGCCTTTTTTGACCCGAATGTTTTTCGGGGCGGGTCTGATGGAAGAATTGCTGAAAGCCCTGCCCGTTTTGGGAGCGATGCTGCTGGGAAATTGGCTCAAAAATCCGTGGCGCGATCGAATCGGTGTTTGGGAACCTTTAGACGGAATTCTGTTAGGAAGTGCCTCGGCAGTCGGCTTTACACTGTTAGAAACTCTGGGACAGTACGTTCCCAATGTCATCCAAAATGTCACCCTGCAAGCAGGGGCCGAGGCGGGACAATTAGTAGGATTGCAGTTGCTCATTCCCCGCATTTTGGGTTCCGCTGCCGGACACATGGCTTACAGTGGCTATTTGGGATATTTTATCGGTTTGAGCGCCCTCAAACCCAGGAAGCGCTGGCAAATTTTGGGCGTAGGGTATTTCAGTGCTTCCGCACTTCACGCTTTGTGGAATGCGTCAGGAGCCGCCAGCGTACTTTTGCTGGCGTTGGTGGGAGTTTTGTCCTATGCGTTTTTGGTAGCCGCGATTTTGAAAGCCAGAGCTCTGTCTCCGAATCGAGAGCAAAATTTTGCAACTCGAATATTTTCTGAAGGTAGAAGGTAGGAGATCAAGTTTTGAATTTTAAGGTTGTTTCCTTCCTCTGGCAATTTTGAGGTCACGTAATTCGACCCTCCGTTACCATAAAGTGTACCTTGTGTCAATTAATAATTTCTACAAATTTTACCGTCTACCGTCAGCCGTCAGCCTTCTGTCGTCTTGATCCTTCCTTCTCTTAGAAATTCTTCACAAATAGTTTGACTGTGGTACTATCTGGATGGCTGTGAGTAGCTGAGGGAAGCCAAGGGGCTTGATTCCTGTGGTGGTGGAGGAGAATCCAGGAGTGCTAGATAGGATGTCATTGGGATACGCAAACGTTTTCGCCCAGCGAAGTCAACCTGAACCCCTCCGCATTGGGGTGATTGGGGTTGGCAATATGGGCCAGCACCACACGCGAGTTCTGAGCTTGCTAAAAGATATCGAACTCGTGGGTGTTGCAGACATAAATGTAGAGCGGGGAATAGATGTAGCAAGCAAATACCGGGTTCGCTTCTTTGAAGACTACCGAGATTTGCTCGCCCACGTAGATGCAGTTTGCGTCGCCGTTCCAACTCGCCTGCATCACCCTGTGGGGATGTCTTGTCTCCAAGCGGGTGTTCACGTTTTAATTGAAAAGCCGATCGCGGCTAGCATTGCCGAAGCCGAATCTTTGGTCAACGCGGCTGCTGAGGCCCACCGGATTTTACAAGTGGGTCACATCGAGCGCTTCAATCCAGCTTTTCAGGAACTCGGCAAAGTGCTGAAAACTGAAGAGTTACTGGCATTGGAAGCTCACCGGATGAGTCCCTATTCCCAGCGGGCTAACGACGTATCGGTAGTTTTGGATTTAATGATCCACGACATCGACTTGCTCCTGGAATTGGCAGATTCCCAAGTGGTGAAGCTGACGGCCAGCGGCAGCAGGGCCTCAGATTCAGGTTATTTAGACTACGTGACAGCGACGCTGAACTTTGCTAACGGCATTGTCGCCACCTTGACTGCCAGTAAGGTGACGCACCGCAAACTCCGTTCAATCGTGGCTCACTGCAAAAATTCTCTGACAGAGGCAGATTTTCTCAACAACGAAATCTTGATTCACCGACAAACAACCGCCAATTACGTGACGGATTACGGTCAGGTGCTTTACCGTCAAGATGGGTTGATCGAGAAAGTTTACACCAGCAATATTGAACCGCTCCACGCAGAATTGGAGCATTTTATTAATTGCGTGCGGGGTGGAAATCAGCCTTCTGTGGGAGGAGAACAAGCTCTGAAAGCTCTGCGACTTGCGAGTTCGATCGAGCAAATGGCTCTCGACGGTCAAGCTTGGTATCCGAAAGAGCTAGAGTCTACTTTGCAAGTTAGCTAAATCGAGACAAATCCTGTCGTTTCCGGGTGCTTTTACAGTTTGGGTTTGTTGTTCGTTGAAGAGGGTAACTGTTCCCATGCAACCGGATTCGATGTCAGTCGATTTGAGATTGGACAATTCGGCGTGAGAAGTTCGGCGAGTGCGAGCGTCGAGTTGCGCTCAGTCGAACGATTTTAGATCTTAAGATTGACTCCGCAGATGAATGTGGGGGCTTGAACTAAGGTTTAAAGTTTTTTGCTCTCGACAACAGAAGTCGTGGGCAAGTATCCGTCTTTAGGTGAAGTCACGATTTATGCCAAAAAAAAGCGACTATTTGACGACTGATGGTTTTGCTAACTAGCTGATTTCCTTGAGGACTCAGGTGAATGCTGTCTCGATACAAAGTTGGAAATTCGGCCGCACAATTGAAAATGGGAAGAAAATCTATGTAAGTAATTTTCTCTGTTTCTACGAGTTCGGCGAGACGCGCTCTAGCATTGACTTCCCAGTCGCGAGGGCCCGGGCCGCCGAGTTCACCCCGCTTCGGCGTGACGGCTAGCAAAAACTCGACGTTGGCGGATACAGCTATTTTCTGGATTTGGCGAATAGCTTCTAAGTTGCAGGCTACTACATCGCCGCTTGTAGCTACGGCTGGTGGTAATGGGGCACTCGGCGCTGCAGGGAGCAGGTAGCGGCTCAATAACTCTAGCGTAGCCGATCGGGGTTTGTGATCCGGGTAAGATCGATCGCGCCCCACAACCAGAGGACAGGGAGCCGATGCAAAAAAATCGTCCGTATTGAGCAGCAACACCACAGCATTTGCCCCAAAAACACCAAACCGCTTGGCGTAAGCAAGTTGATTCCTCGGCCCCCAAGAATTGGCTGAGGCGTTGAGAACTTCAAAATCTGAATAGTTGACTTGTGAACCTAATTGTGCATCGCTCGCCCGATTCTGTACTTGCAGTCTCAAATCCCGAGCCATAATTTCCGAGATCGTATCTGTCTGATGTGTCCACCAACCACCGTTGGCGACAGAATCTCCCAACAGCAAGACGCGCAGAGTTTCTGGAGGGGGTATCGGGGCGATCGATCCAGTACGCATCGAATACTCGTTAATCTCAATCCGGTTACCCAAGCGGCGCACCTTCTGGTTGGGCGCCAACAAATAGCCGCACTCGGCATCGGCAATGTAAATCAAGGGATTACCAAAACCCAGCAGCACCCGCAGCAGCACTTCGATTGCTGCCCACAATCCTGCGGTGACAGCCAAAATTATGAGAACAACTTTCACCACTTAACCTCGATAGAGAAGGAAAAACCCCTGCCGACACCAAGGTATAAAAAAGAATGCAACTGCAGTCAAGCTTTCAACCCCGATTGTAGTCAGTCGATTTTAGATTAAAGATTAAAGCATTGACTCCACAACAGATGAATCTGGGAAATCTCCCTAAAATCTAAACTTTTTTGGCTTTTGAGGACTCCTGTCTTGAACCAAGTATCCCTCTTGGAGCGAAGTAAGTAGGTCGTCCTTGTAAAATCTAAAATCTAAAATGTTATGCCGTCGGGCTTTGAGCAACTTGGCAACCCGATTAAGTCAACCGAATCGCCCTCGTGGATATAGAATTCTAGAATATACCGTCAAAATCCGCCGTCAGCCGTCAGTGAACTTGGTGGTTTCAGGAAAATCCGTGGACTTAAAACAAATATTCAAAACGCCGAATCCCATAATCGGTGTCGTACATTTACAGCCTTTGCCAACTTCTCCCCGCTGGGGCGGAAACCTCAAAGCTATTATCGGAAGAGCCGAGCAAGAGGCTACAGCGCTGGCTTCTGGTGGCGCAAACGGTATCATAGTCGAGAACTTTTTCGACGCTCCTTTTGCTAAAGACAGCGTAGATCCGGCGGTGGTAAGTGCCATGACTCTGGTAGTTGAGAGGCTAACAAATCTCGTGACGCTGCCGATCGGCGTTAACGTGCTGCGAAACGACGCCCACAGCGCGATCGCCATCGCCTCCTGCACAGGAGCTCAATTCATCCGCGTCAACGTCCTCAACGGCATCATGGCTACAGACCAAGGCTTAATTGAAGGCCAAGCTCACCAGCTACTGCGCTACCGCCGGGAATTGGGCAGCGATGTCAAAATATTAGCAGACGTGTTAGTCAAGCACGGGCGCCCCCTAGGCAGCCCCAACTTGACCACAGCCGTTCAAGAGACGATCGGGCGAGCTTTAGCCGACGCCGTAATCCTTTCCGGCTGGACAACGGGTAGCCCTCCCAATCTCGAAGACTTAGAACTCGCGAGTGCAGCAGCAGCGGGAATTCCAGTTTTCATCGGCAGCGGCGCCTCGTGGGAAAACATTTCCACCCTCATGCAGGCCGCTGACGGCGTAATCGTATCGAGTTCCCTGAAGCGAAACGGCCGCATCGAGCAGCCAATCGATCCGATCCGCGTCAGTCAGTTTGTAGAAGCCGCCCGCCGTAGCTTGTCACAGAAAGAACGCGAACAGGAAAACAGAGACGCTAATGGCTCAAGAGGGCCCACACCGGAACCGGGCAAAGTCACAAGTAAAACGTAAAATGAGAATAGTTGACTGTTGGCAGTTGGCAGTAGTCATCAGTTATCAGTTATCAGTCATTAGTTAACAATTAACAGTCATTAGTCAACAGTCAACAATTCCCAATTCCCTCATTACCAAATCAAAAAATGATTCGCCGACGTTCAACCCCTTGGATTCATCGCTGGTCTAGGACTCTGATGGCAGCGATCGCAGCCATAGGCGTCGTAGAAACGGCCTATCTCACGATCGCTAAATTCACGACTGGCTCGGTCATTTGTCCCACCAGCGGCTGTGACAAAGTTCTCAACAGTCCCTACGCTACAGTCTTTGGCACAGTGCCTTTAAGTTTGTTAGGCTGTCTAGCTTACCTGAGCATAGCAATCCTGGCATGGGCTCCCAAAGCTGTAAATCCCGACACCAAGAAAGGACTGCACTCTCAACTAGAAAATAAAACTTGGCAAGCGCTATTTATCATCACCGCTGCGATGGTAATTTTCAGCAGCTATTTGATCTATTTGATGGCTTTTGAAATTCAGGATCTGTGCATTTATTGCGTCACTTCTGCCTTATTTTCGCTGTCGCTGTTTGTGCTGGTGCTAGTCGGGCGCGAGTGGGAAGATATCGGACAGTTGGTGTTTACAGGCATTTTGGTGGCAATGGTGAGTTCGATCGGTGCCTTGGGACTTTATAACAGCGTCAACTCACCTCCTCCTATTGTCTCTACCGCCGGAATTGAACCCCCTGCCGTCACTACAACCTCCGGCCCGGCACAACTTGCTTTGGCCCGCCACCTCCGACAAATCGGCGCTAAAGAGTACGGCGCTTACTGGTGTCCCCACTGCCACGACCAAAAAATACTGTTCGGTCAACAAGCAGCCAAAATAATTGATTATTTTGAATGCGATCCCAGGGGGCAAAATTCCCGCGCTGAAATTTGCCAAGCTGCTGCTGCGAATGTTAAAGGTTTCCCGACTTGGGAGATTAATGGTCAGTTTTATTCGGGGACACAATCTTTGGATAAACTCGCTGATTTATCGGGTTACACCGGCCCGCGCAACTTTCAAAACTAACAGAAAAGTTGGAGATTAGAGATGACAGATTTTAGATTGATTGGCAGGAAATATCCTGGTTTTTAACTTAGTTTATCGTTGCCTCGTTGCGAAATTAATCTAAAATCTCGCATCTATAATCTATAATAAATAAAAAAATAGTAAGAATTAGTCAGAAAGAAAAATTTTAAAACAAGTTGTGGGTTTTTAGTATTTAGATCAGTGAATTACTACTAAAACTTTTACATAAAAATGCAAGAAACCGGGTTTTTGCTTCCAGAATGATTGTTGAAATGGCATATTTGGGTTGCGGAACCGATTTTCTGCTCTTGCAGCCCGCTCGCACCGAAAAACCAAAAAATTGGATAATCTAAAATCTAAAATCTAAAGTCGATCAATTCGCCCGCACCGAAAAACCAAAAAATTGGATAATCTAAAATCTAAAGTCGATCAATTCGCCCGCACCGAAAAACCAAAAAATTGGATAATCTAAAATCTAAAATCTAAAATCTAAAATCGACTGAGCCGATCGCCCCGGAGATGTAAAACCGATACGTAGTAGTAGTTTAGATGCTCAAAGGGCGAGGTCCAAATCCCCAAAATATGCTAGAAACTATCAAAAAATGGGTCGATCAAGAACGCCGAGTATTGATTACTGCGAGTGCCGTTGCTACTACGGTCATTTTAATGCGCTGGTTTGGATGTTTTCAGGTGTGGGAATGGGCTGCTTTCGACCACTTTGTGCGCTGGCGGCCGGCCGAACCCATTGACTCGCGCATCGTCATTGTAGAAATTAAGGAAGCTGACTTGCAAAAATACGGCTACCCAATTTCGGATGCTGTCTTGGCCCAATTGCTGCAAAAATTGCACGCGGGCAAGCCGCGGGCCATCGGCCTCGACATTTACCGAGATTTGCCAACTCAACCGGGTAACGCCGAATTGCTCAAAAGTTTTAAAACTATTCCCAACTTAATCGGCATTGAATTGATGCCAGACGAAACCAGGTTCGGAGTTCTGCCACCTCCGGTACTTGACAAGCTCGCTCGAATTGGTTTCAACAACGTTGTCATCGACGCTGACTCAAAAGTCCGGCGAACTTTGCTCTACGCTTGGCCCGGAGACGGCAAAACTCATCAAAGTTTCGCACTCAGACTGGCTTTGCTTTACCTCAAAAGCGAAGGGATTTCCCCTCAACGAGCAAGAATCAATCCTAAATACTTGCAGTTAGGCAAGGGGGTTTTTCGGCCTTTTCAACCGAATGACGGTGCTTACGTTCGATCGGACAGCCGTGGCTATCAAATTTTGACCAACCTGCGCGGCCCGCGAGGCAGTTTTCGCACTGCATCGATGAGCGATGTCCTCTCTGGCACAGTAACTGCTGATTTTGTAAGATCGCGCGTTGTCTTGATCGGCTCAAATGCCCCCAGCCTCAGAGACTTTTACCAAAATGCTTACAGTTCAGGTTGGTTTTCTCCTCCCCAGCAAATACCTGGAGTCGAGCTTCAGGCTCATTTCTTGAGCCAAATTTTGAGTGCGGCACTCGACGGGCGCGGGGGTATCCATGTCTGGCCAGAGGCTGCGGAGTTGCTGTGGATTTTACTTTGGTCTTGGGCGGGAGCAAATGTGAGTTGGAATTTGCGATCGCTTGGTCGATCGGCTTACTGTTTATTAAGTATCTGTCTAAGTCTGAGTGCCACTTTATACTTAGCATTTTTAGCAGGTTGGTGGCTACCGTTAATTCCTCCAATCCTCAGTCTTGTGGGTTCTGGTGCTGCAGTTGTGGGTTATCTGGCTCACTTACAAGAAGAATTAAAACGGTCTAAAGAATTTTTACAATCGCTAATCGATACAATTCCCGACCCCATTTTTGTCAAAGATCGAAATCACCGCTGCGTAGTTTTGAATCAGGCATATTGTCGGTTTATTGGCTATCCTTTAGAAATTTTAACTTGCCGAACCGATTACGATTTATTTCCCCAAGCCGAAGCCGAGATATTTTGGCAGCAAAACGAATTAGTATTTCAAACTCACCAGCCGCGAGAAAATGAAGAATATTTTACTGACGCTCACGGAGTTACGCATCTAATTGCGACTAAAAGATCCCTGCATAAAGATGCTGCCGGCAACCTATTTTTAGTCGGAGCAATCAGAGATATTACCGAGCGCCAACTTCGGGCAAATGCCCTAGAACAAAAAAATGCTGAGCTCAGCTACCAAGCTTATCACGATGCTCTTACCGGTTTGCCCAACCGCCAAATGTTCTACGAATGCTTGCATCGGTCTCTAGAAATAGCCTCCAGCACTCAGGAATTGGTAGCTTTACTCTTTTTAGATTTAGATGGGTTTAAGTCAATCAACGACACTCTCGGACACAATGTGGGCGATTTACTCTTAAAAACAGTTGCCAGTCGGCTCAAAAAATGCTTGCGCGGCAGCGATACAATCTCCCGGTTGGGCGGGGACGAGTTCACAGTCATTTTGCCCGCAATTCCCGGTCGTGAGGAAGCTGCGAAAGTAGCTGAAAAAATTTGCGATGCCATCATGCAGCCTTTTATTTTAGAAGAACATACAGTTTCTGTAACTACCAGTATTGGCATTAGTTTATATCCCATTGACGGTCAGGAGCCAGAGGTTTTAGTTAAGAATGCCGATGCTGCGATGTATCGTGCTAAGGAACGCGGCAAAAATCAATATCAATTTTCTTAATTAATACCTGTTTCAATAAATAATGCAAGCGTAGGTCAGCTCCAAACCACGAGCTTCATAAGTCATTTCTAATCCTTCAATTTTTTAATCTAAAATTTCAATACTTCGGACAAAATTTGAGCATTTTTTAGACCTCAAACCATAATTCAGCCGTGGGGCGATATTATTTTCAGGCCTCAGATGTACAGCTAACTTTGAAAAAATAGCTCGCTCCTGAAACCGTAACTCCTCTAAACTTTTTGAAACCGTTCAAAAAATGTCCGAAGAAGTGAAATTAATAATATAAACTCCTATAATCTGTCATCTGTCATTAGATAGACTTACAAAAGAGATAAAAGTTATTACAGCAAATTGCCGTCTCATCTCAATCAGGACTAAAGCAAAAAATGGTTTGACGCGCTACTTATAGCGGTAATGTGCTTAGGTTTAACGCTACATATAGAGGTTTTGGGTTCAATACTGTAAATGTTAAAAAATATTAAAAGATTCACAAACTGAGATGGTAAATCAAATTTAAATCGGCAAAAAGCCTTGATTTAAAAAGGTTTACGTAGCTTTACAAAAGTTAATTAAAGAAAATGTAAAGATATCAGTGGAACTACTGAAATTGATAGATATAATAGGTTGTAGGGACGTGCATAAACATCAGTGATTTAGATAAGGCTATGAATACTATGCGTACTTTGATTCAGCTCACAACAACGGCAACCCTGGCTGCCTGCCTGCAAGTGAGTACGATCGGCATCGCAACTGCGGCTCGACTGGCCAGCAACTCAACCACCAACTTAACAACAGACCTTAGCTTGCGGGACTCCCAGCGCTCAACCTCCACGGTTTGGACAGTTGCCCAAACTTCTAGGTTTCCCAATTACCCAAAACAATACGAACCAGACCCAAACGGAAACCCCAAAAGTGACGGTACGGGAACGCGCTGACCCCAAATTTTCAATAAATTTTCAATCTTCTATTCGCGGAGATTTGTACCAATTGTATTGGTTAATTAAAGTATGGCTGCACCAATCCGGATCGGTGAGGGGATAGTCAAGTCGGTAATGTCCACCGCGGCTTTCGGTGCGAAAGGCAGCACTTTTGACAATCAAGTAGCCGATATCCAATAAATTCCCCACTTCTCCCCAATTTCGCAAAATCGAGCTATTCTCCGCCTCAGCAGGGGAAAAATCAATAATTTGTCCGGGTCGTAAATTATCAAGCGTTTGACTCAAAGGCAACGAAGCAAATTCTTGCCGCCAAATCTCAAGTTGGACGATCGCACTTTCCAAATCGCGTTGTCCCCGGCAAATTCCCGCACTCTGCCACACCAAATTCGGCAATTCGACCCGCAACTTTTCGATCGCCTCAATATCCTTTTCAGAAACCGATTTTTCCAAGATTTCCCCCGCCTCGAACTCATCTGTGAGTGCCTTGGGCGTTCCACCTTCTACCTGCAAAAGTCCCATCTGCGCCCCAAAAACCAGACATTCCAGCAGCGAATTGCTAGCCAACCGATTAGCGCCGTGTACCCCCGTGCTCGCAGTTTCTCCCACCGCGTACAAACCGGGAATAGAAGTTTGGTTAAACTTGTCAGCGACAATTCCTCCCATCCAGTAATGGGCTGCGGGCGTCACCGGCACCGGTTCGGAAAAAATATCAATTCCCCAATCAGCGCACACTTGAATAATATTGGGAAACCTGTAGCGCAGTCGATCGACCGCAATCGGGCGCAAATCCAGCCAAACATGAGGTTCCCCCGTCTTTTGCAAGTGCCGAAAAATAGCGCGGCTGACAACATCCCGAGGGGCGAGTTCCCCGCTGGGGTGAGAATCAAAAGCAAAGCGATATCCCTTACTGTCAACCAAATGAGCTCCTTCTCCCCGCACCGCTTCGCTAATGAGAAACCGAGGCGCGCCCGCTGTGCTCAGCGCCGTCGGGTGAAACTGCACAAATTCTAAATCTCGCAGCAGCGCCCCGGCGCGCCACGCAATTGCCACCCCATCCCCGGTACTTACCGACGGGTTGGTCGTTTGAGCAAAAACCTGTCCGCCGCCGCCTGTCGCCAGCACCACGGCTTTGGCCTGCAGCCACTTGACTTGTGAGCCACAAATCGAGCTAATGCCCTGGCAGCGCCCGGTTTCGTCTAGCCACAGACTCAAAGCAAAGGCAGGAGATACGAGTTGAATGTTTTTGCGGCTCAATACTTTTGCTGTCAGCGTACTGATAACGGCTTTGCCCGTAGTGTCGGCGGCGTGGAGAACTCGGCGGCGGGAGTGGGCGGCTTCTAGGGTGAGGGCTAAATCTGGGCCGGTGCGATCGAATGCAACGCCCATTTTCACCAGGGAGTCAATGCAGGCTGAAGCTTCCTCAACTAAAAATTTCACCGCATCCAAATCGCAAAGACCGGCTCCTGCAGCCAGTGTATCCTGAACGTGCAGCGCTGCCGAATCTTCAGGGGCGATCGCTGCGGCAATCCCTCCTTGAGCCCAATCACTGGCAGAAACAGGTAGGGTATTTTTATTGATCAAGCCCACCTGCAAATGCTCTGGCAGGCAAAGTGCTGTGTACAAACCCGCCGCGCCAGCACCTATTACCAATACGTCAAATTTGTCAGTCATAAGTCTGTCGCCAGTCTATTTTAGATTTTAGATTTTAGATTTTAGATTTTAGATTTTAGTCTCCAGATTCATCTGTAGACTTGAACTAATGTCAGTCAAGCGATTTTAGATTTTAGATTTTAGATTTTAGATGAATCAGGGGAACCCGCTTATTTCAATCTAGCGAATTTGGGTCGGCTTTTGCCGAATGATGGTTGAAAGTAAGTGTTCAGAAATTAAAGGCAGAAGTCATCAGCCGCTAGAAAAAAAATTTTTCTTTCTGCCGAATGCCTTCTGCCCAATGACTTCTGCGTTCAAATGAGGGGCGCTGCTACCTAGTCGTAGAGACCATTATTCAACCTGTTGTCTCCTTCAATAAAGACTGATTCAACATCAGTTACGGTGAATTTGTCCATGTTAGCTTGCAGCACTTTTTTCTGAGCATCCGTCAAGTCTGAAATATTGAGTACGTCCTCAACATTTTCGTAAGGAGCATTCTTAATAATTAGTCGAGCTAAAGTGGGATACAACCCTCGAAATTCTCGAAAGTCCCGGACGGCGCTGTTGTTCAAATCAAGTTTTTTGCCGTATTCTGTGGCAAGCTTCTCATCGGCGCGATTGGTTCTAGCCGGAGCTTCAACAGCTAGGAGCGAGGATGATGGCAAGACGATACGGCTTAATGACGCCGCGATCGCGCTTTGGTCTCCAGCCCATGCAAAGCAGCCCAGCACTAAGCCCAATACTGCCAATAGACGACCCAATCGTTTCATGAAGTTTTGTCTCCCAATTTCATACACAGCATTTATGTAGAGACTACCATTTTGCTTATGCAGTTTTTCAGATAAATCCGCAATAGGTAGAGGGCTGTTATAAACTTTACATTTCGATATTGACAAAGCTAACAATATATGATAATGACCGACTTTTAAGCATCGCAGGCAAGTTTATAAAAAGCACTCCAAATTAAAAACTCGGACTGCCATTCTAAAGGGTTAATTTTTGCCCTGCACCCCATTTTCTAGCTATTGAGAACTCTTTCCTTTCCTTTTGAGAAAAGCGTTCAAGTCAGCATAAGTACCAGCGTAAGTCAGGCTGGGAGTTTCGTAACCCTTCAAAGCCACGGTGTGTGGCTCGAAAGCGCCCTCGGCCCCCAATTGCGTCAGGTATTTGTAGGTCGTTTCTCCCACAGCGATATCCTTGCCGAGTTGCTTGGTGCAAGATTCAAGGCGAAATGCTGCGTTTACAGTATCTCCCAAGGCGGTATAGTCCGATCGGTCGCTGCTGCCAGAATTTCCCACCATTGCATAACCAGTATTGATTCCGGCCCCGACTCGCAAAGGAAAAGGTAGGGGGTAACGGCTGCTGAGTTCGTCTGTTGCCTTGTGCAGTTCGCTCAAAGCTTGGCAAATCCGCATCATTTCCTCGGTGCTGACACCGCTGGTTTTGTGGAACCAGACGGCCATAATCGCATCGCCGATGTATTTGTCCACCCAACTGCCGTGTTCGCGAATAATCTGTCCTGCTTTGCGGAACCAATTGCCGATGACTTCCGATAGGAGGGTTTCGTCTAGCTGTCTAGTCAAAACAGTAAAGTCTCGGATGTCCATTACCATGACGCTAATCAGGCTACGTACCGTCAAAGTCGCCGTAAAATCATCCGAGTCTGTGTCGTGTATTGGATCGAGCCGCTGGCCCGCGGTTGGGTTGTAGAAGTCCAATTCGGTTTGACCGAAAATAATTCGATCGCCATTTCTGAGAGTGACAGGAATACTGACGCGCCGCCCGTTGACAAAGGAACCATTGCGGCTGCCCAAGTCGATTAGGTAGAACTCTCCTGTCTCCATTTGCTGTAACATCGCGTGATTACGGGAAATCCAGCGATCTGTCAGTACAAAATTATTGTCATCGCTCCGCCCTACTGTCCAGCAATTGCTGCCGGAGAGCGGCAAGTAGCGATTGCCGCCTTCTGTGCGAAGTACCATATGTGGATTGGGTTGCACTCGTCACAACAGTCCTAGAAACGACACAAAATTAACCGATTTGAGATTTTAAACTTTAAATTTTAACTTTACCGCGCGGCTTATAACTGAGATTGCTGCTAAAAAACCTCAAATCGGCTGTTCTCAAATCTAAAATTGTTTAGTCGATCGTCGATGCACCAAACCATACAGGATTGCCGAACCACAATTCGATCGTCCGCAAAGGTAGTTATGGTTCGATCATAAGCGAAATTGTCATATTTTTCACCCCAAAGATGTATCTGGGGAGTTAAATTTGCTACTTGTTGCGGAAAATATAACTATCTACCCAATATTCTACCTAATGTCGCCTAGCGCACCCAGAGCCAAGTTTTATTTATGCTCAGGGGGCACCAAAAAACTGGAAAATGGCTCTCCGGCTCAGACCTAGAGTGGTTAAACACAAGGTATCTTTAAGATTTGTTGCTTAACTTCATGTTTTTGAAGATATCAACAAGCCTTTTCCTCGCTGCGGCGGTCAATAAATTAGAAACACGAGAATTTTATGTTGTCGAAAAGAATTTTGCCTTGTTTGGATGTGAAAGCCGGTCGCGTGGTCAAAGGTGTCAATTTTGTCAATCTTCAGGATGCTGGCGATCCGGTAGAAATGGCTCAGGTATACAACGATGCCGGTGCTGACGAGTTGGTGTTTCTGGACATTACGGCGACTCACGAAGACCGGAATATTATGATCGATGTGGTGTACCGAACGGCCGATCGCGTATTTATCCCTTTGACGGTGGGCGGCGGTATCCAATCTTTAGACACCATTAAAAGTTTATTGAGGGCGGGCGCAGACAAGGTGAGTATTAATTCGGCGGCGGTGCGCGATCCGAGTTTAATTGACAAAGCCAGCGATCGATTTGGTAATCAGTGCATTGTAGTGGCGATCGACGCTCGCAAACGGCAAGACGCAGATAATCCTGGTTGGGACGTGTATGTGCGCGGAGGGCGAGAAAATACCGGAAAAGATGCGATCGCCTGGGCCAAGGAAGCCGAACAGCGCGGCGCCGGCGAAATTCTGGTGACAAGCATGGACTCGGACGGCACTCAAGCCGGTTACGATTTGGAACTAACTCGAAGAATTGCCGAAATTGTAGAAATTCCCGTCATCGCTTCCGGCGGCGCCGGCAACTGTCACCACATCTACGAAGCCGTGACACAGGGCAAAGCAGAAGCAGCCCTGCTGGCTTCCCTGCTGCATTACGGGCAACTCAGTGTAGGAGAAATTAAAACTTATCTAGCAAAATATCAAGTTCCCGTGCGACAGCAGCAGCCATTAGTTATTAGTCATTAGTCAGTGGATAGTCGGGCGCATCTCATATCTAGGAACATTTTCCACAAACCGCTCTGCAGGTTCACTCAAGCGCCCTCTCACATTGCAAACAGGCTAAATAAACCCGCCCCCACTCCACGATAAAACCCGTTACTGAAATTGATACCGCTATGTGAGGCGCATCTGAAGGCACTTATAGAGAATTTTTTTGATTCTACACAAGTGCCTTCTACATAAATGTCTTGGGGCGACCGACGCCAGTCATCTAGAAATATTCCCTGAGAAGGATTTCAAATACCAGCTTTTTCAGCTAAATATTATATATTAGCTTAATTTGAAACAGAGCAACGGTTGCTTTTATCAAACTTGAGTTAAAGATTGTGCAGAATATGAGTGAGCTTCAGCCTGTTAACAATCTTAGCGATCAAAACTTCTAAAAACGGAGAAATTTTGTATGTCTTTTATCAGCTTTAACTTTCCTGCCAAGCGTTTAGTTCGCACTTTAATAGCTGTTTGTTTTTGTGCCTTGATGTTTGTTTCTAATGCTTTCCCAGCTTTTGCCGTTACCAGCAGCCCCACCAAAGGTGAAGACAAACTTTTGGGGATTGAAAAAGAATCTCAAGAAGTTGTACTGAAAAAACCAATGTCCTTGGAAGAAACTCAAGAAAAAGCCAGCAAAGGGCCCAACGAAGTTCAGGGAGATGCTGACATTGAAAAAATGAAAAATCCTTCCAATACACAAGCTACATCCTTTGAGCAACAAGTCAAAAAAGCTGTCAGCAAAATTAAAGACTAACTCAGCGCGCAGTAGTCAGCGGACAGTTGTCAGTATAAAAGATTAGGGACACGGCGCGGTGCCGTGTCCCTAGAATTTTTTTTGTAGATACACCGAACCGCGCCACCTCCTTGGAAAAGCCGTATCCAATCTAAATTTAGCTTTAGTTTTCAGAATTGGTCTTAGATGGAATAAAAAAGCGGAAAGGACTTGGCATCTTTCGGCTTTACAAACACTCTTTGCTGGGGCTGCAAGTGCAAGCTATCGAATCTTTCTCTAGTCAAATTAGCGTTTACTACTTGACCGTCATCTAAAGTTAATTCTACCTGAATTTCCCATCCCAAATGAATCAAGCGACTGATTCTGGCCGGCACTGTTGCACTATTTTCTGTAGTTTCAATTACTACGTCGTGAGGGCGCAAGAAAATCTCGGGGTTGGCTGAATCAAAGCCGTTGTCTTGAAACATTCTTGAACTGCTGGGCAAGACATTGACTGGCCCGATAAAACTCATTACGAAAGCACTAGCTGGATGGTCGTAAATTTGTGCGGGTGTGCCGACTTGTTCAATTTTACCTTTATTCATGACTGTAATGTGATCGGCAACTTCCATCGCTTCTTCTTGATCGTGCGTCACAAACACTGTGGTAACGTGAACTTCGTCGTGCAGTCGTCGCAACCAAGAACGCAAATCTTTGCGAACTTTGGCATCGAGAGCTCCAAAAGGTTCGTCTAGCAGTAACACTTTCGGTTCTACAGCCAGGGCTCTGGCGAGGGCCACCCGCTGCCGCTGGCCTCCTGAAAGTTGCGACGGGTATCTATCGCCCAATCCTGCCAATTGCACTAAATTCAACAATTCTTCTACCCGCGATTTGACTTTCGCGGGCGGTGTTTTCTGAATTTGCATCCCGAAAGCGATGTTTTTTCGCACAGTCATGTGCTTGAATAGCGCGTAGTGCTGAAACACAAACCCAATTTTGCGGTCTTGGACGCTAGTATTGGTGGCATCTTCACCTGTCAGCCAGATTTTGCCGGAGTCGGGCATTTCTAAACCGGCAATCAGCCGCAGCAGCGTAGACTTGCCGGAACCAGACGGGCCCAGCAATGCGACTAGGGAACCGGATTCAATTTCTAAGCTGACTCGATCGAGTGCTTGGAAACTGCCAAACTGTTTTGATACGTTTTCTACAACTATGCCCATAGATAGGAAGAGGTTCGAGAGAAGAGGTTCGATGGAAGAAGTTCGATGGAAGAAGCAAGAGGCAACAGGCAACAGGGAAAAATGTTAATCTCCGGTTTGTGGATGGGTTAAAGTAAATTTTTTATAGCACGATCGCACATCAGTTTGTTAATTTTAGGGTTTTGGCGATCTGTCAGTCGATTTTAGATTTTAGATTTTAGATTGGAAGAATTTTAGATTTACTCTACAGATCAATGTGTGCTCTTCCACAGGAGTCTAAAATTTGGGGCGGCGAACTTGGGCCCTGCGGGGGCTGATCTCCGTTTTTGGGCGGGTCAAATACCGGAAAATTAACAAAAATGCACCTCCAAAACAAAACAACACAATTCTTTGCCACCAAAGTTGGCGTTTGGTACTACAATGCAGCAAAAGTTCAAGCGTTTTTGACTTCAACGGCTGAGGGGATAAAGGAAAATGGGAGATGTTGGACGTGTGCCTGTAGGAATTATCGGCGCTTCAGGGTACGGCGGCGTGCAACTTGTGCGACTGCTGGCAGATCACCCAGCGGCGGAAGTAGTGTATTTGGGTGGGGATAGCAGTGCGGGAAAACCTTTTTCCAGCCTTTATCCGCATTTGACTAACTGCATTGATTTGACAGTCGAAGCGATCGACCTAGACAAAATAGCGGCCAAATGTGAAGTTGTGTTTCTGTCGCTGCCGAACGGTTTAGCTTGCAAAATGGCACCGACGCTGATAGAAAAAGGCTGCAAAGTCTTGGATTTGTCGGCTGATTACAGATTTGAAAATCTGGAAACTTACAAAGCTTGGTACGGCGGCGAGCGATCGGACTCTGAACTGGCTGCAACGGCTGTTTACGGTTTGCCAGAATTGTATCGCGATCGCATTAAAAACGCTCAATTAGTAGGCTGTGCCGGCTGCTACGTCACTGCTAGTTTATTAGCGCTGGCACCTTTGCTCAAACAAGGCCTCATTGTGCCAGAAACAGCAATTATCGATGCCAAATCCGGTGCTTCGGGAGGGGGCCGCAAAGCCGAAGTTAATCTCTTGTTAGCTGAAGCAGAGGGCTCTCTGGGCGCTTACGGCGTTGGCCGCCACCGCCACACGCCAGAAATCGAGCAAATTTGCAGCGATTTAGCGGGACACGATATTAAAGTTCAGTTTACTCCCCACCTCATTCCGATGGTGCGCGGAATTCTGGCGACTGTGTACGCAACTTTGCGTGATCCTGGTTTGGTGCGGGAAGATTTAATCACGATTTTCAGTGCTTTTTACCGCAATTGTCCTTGGGTAAAAGTGTTGCCGGCTGGAGTTTATCCGCAAACAAAATGGGCTTGTGGCACAAATCTGTGTTACATCGGTGTGGAAGTCGATCCGCGTACTGACAGGGTGATTGTACTATCGGCGATCGACAATTTAATTAAGGGACAAGCCGGTCAAGGCATCCAGTGCATGAACTTGATGATGGGTTGGGAAGAAACTTTGGGTTTGCCACAATTGGCTTTCTATCCTTAATTGGTAATTGGGCATTGGGCATTGGGAATTGGGCATTGGTGATGAAAATTAAAAACTCACCGATTACCGATTACCAACTACCCATTCCCAATTACCGATTACCAAGTGTTATTTAGGCCCGTAACCGATCAACCCAGCATAAATTGCCCGATCGCCCAATTGGTCTTCAATCCTTAACAAACGGTTATATTTGGCAACTCGTTCGCTGCGACACAAAGAACCAGTCTTGATTTGGCCGGCGCGAGTCGCTACCGCTAAATCGGCAATTGTGGTATCTTCAGTTTCACCGGAACGGTGGCTGATGACCGCTCGATAGCTGTTCCGTTTGCCGAGGTCGATCGTATCCAAAGTCTCTGTCAAAGAACCAATTTGATTCAGCTTAATCAAAATCGAATTGCTAGCTTTCAAATCAATTCCTTTTTGCAGCCGCGTGCGATTAGTAACAAACAAATCGTCACCCACCAATTGAACTTTGCTGCCCATTTTCTGCGTCAGCGCTACCCAACTGTCCCAATCGTCTTCGTGCAAACCATCTTCAATGGAAACAATCGGATATTGACTCACCAAACCATCCAAATAATCGATTAATTCTGCTGGCGAATGAGCCACACCGTCGTAAGTATACTGCCCATCTTTGTAAAATTCGCTAGCAGCAACATCCAAAGCCAAAGCAACTTGTTCACCCGGTTTGTAGCCAGCTTTTTCAATAGCTGCAATCAACAAATCCAAAGCTGCTTGATTGGATTTAAGATTAGGCGCAAAACCGCCTTCATCACCCACACCAGTCAGCAAACCCTCAGCTTTTAAGACTTTACTCAAAGATTCAAATACCTCTGCCCCCCAGCGTAAAGCTTCTTTAAAAGAGGGCGCACCCACAGGGACAATCATAAATTCTTGAATGTCCACATTATTGTTAGCGTGAGATCCCCCGTTGATCACGTTCATCAGTGGTACGGGCAAAACGTTCGCCAAGGGCCCGCCCAAGTAGCGGTAAAGGGGGAGTCCTAAAGTCTCAGCAGCCGCCTTTGCTGTGGCTAAGGAGACTCCGAGAATGGCATTTGCACCGAGGTGGGATTTGTTGGGGGAACCGTCCAAGTCAATCATGGTTTTGTCTACCAGTGCTTGGTCGATCGCATCGAGATTAGCCAAAGCGGGGGCAATTTTGTGTTCGACGTTAGCGACGGCTTTTAGGACTCCTTTGCCACCATAACGGCTTTTGTCGTCGTCGCGGAGTTCGTGGGCTTCAAAAGAGCCTGTAGATGCGCCGCTGGGGACTTGGGCGAGCCCCACAACCCCGTTAGCTAGGTAAACTTCAGCTTCAATGGTGGGGCGGCCACGGGAGTCGAGGATTTCTCTGGCTTGAATAGAATCGATCGCAGTGTCTAGCATATTAATTATTCCGAACTTAGCTCAAGGTTTCATGACAATTAGCAGTCTCTGGGTTTTCCCACGCTGACTGCTGACGGGTAATAGAGTACGCGATCCCCAGAATTATTGGTATACAGTTCAAAATATTTGCGGATTTGGGCCCGCAGATTGGTGTCAATAACCTCGGCTTGTTGAATAAAGGCTCCGGCAAGTTTGACAGTAATTTGATTGTTTTAACCCCAAATTCCCGCAGATTTCTTAATTGGAACCTTTGTTAAAATCAGAATATCAACAAAGTCAATCAAAAAAGGAGAAACTTAAGATGTTAGAAACAAATCTCGGAGAAGTTAAAGCATTAGCTGAAAATTCAGACCCAATTATTGCAGATCCCCCAAACATCAAATTACTCACAGGGCCATTGCCAAATCCAGGCAGCGACCCCAACTTTTTTGACTTAACTCCCAATCACGACGCTGTTCTATTAGCAAATGGAATTCTACGCAATACTCCTGGCGGTTTGCGCGCCTTAGCTGGCAACGATTTTGTCAGAGGTTCCGGTGGTGCGGAACTGATGAACGGTAACAGCGGCACAGATACTTTAATCGGAGGTTGCGGCAGCGATACTATTCGCGGCGGTCAAGATTTTGACATTCTTTATGGAGAATGTGGCAGCGATTTAGTCAGCGGAGATCAAGGCGATGACTACGTTTATGGAGGCACGGCTAATGACTTTATTCGCGGCGGCAAAGGGAATGATGCTTTAGTAGGAGAGAGTGGAAACGATACTCTCATCGGTGATGCTGGAATTGATAGACTTTGGGGAAGTGAAGGTGCAGATTTATTTGTCGTCCGCACAGAAGTGGGAGCAACTTCGGGGGAAATTGGTTCGCTTCAACCGCCTCCTAGTGGCAATTTTGATGTAGATGAAGTGCCTGCCGATTTTATTCTCGATTACAATCCGGCTGAAGGGGATGTAATTGGATTGGCATCTGGATTGACGCGAAATAATATTGTTTTGAGCGAAAGGTTTTTAACAATTGGTGATGCCAGAGATTACGATAGCAGTGGCCCTTTTCCTCCGGGAATTCCTCGAACGGCTGATTTTAGAATTTTAAATACTAAGGCGACGGTGATTCGGGAAACTAGCAGCGGCAATATCTTGGGTTTGGTGAAGGATGTTTCGCCGGATCAACTTCAGTTTATATCTGTATCCGATGGGACGCTCTAGGTTAATTCAAATCGGTACACATTGCTGCTAAGAAGCAGAACACGGACGCGCGGGACGCCCATCCCACAAAACCAAGGCTATCAATCCTCGTTCCCAGGTAGAGCCTGGGAAGGCCTATCAGCGAGACTCTGCCTCCCGATTGCTGACATGAATTTACAGCACTTTGCGTGACTAAGAGGTACAGTAACAGCAGTGAGCAAAATAATTTTCGATTTGCTTATACCAATTTTCAAAAATCATGCAACAGTAGCTAGGGCTGACAAAATGTAATCCCATCCAGTTATAGATGCTATT
>NZ_JAUBPU010000120.1:0-4010 GCF_036700885.1 Microcoleus sp. S13_B4 | reverse complement strand
CTCATTCTCTCCCGGCGCGGTGGCTCTAGTTCTTCTGAAAGCCACCGTTCTCATCTTTAGTTAGTCTAAACTACAGTTTTTATCGAGGCAAGAAAGTCACAGTAATTGGTGCAATTAGTCTCACGCAAGTAGTGGCATTAATGACCATGGACAACTCGATGGATAGCCACGCATTTGAGGTGTTTATCGCTCAATGTTTAGTGCCAAAATTGTGGTCGGGAGCAGTAGTAGTGATGGATAATTTACCAGCGCATAAAGTAGATTCAATTAAGCCTATGATTGAAGCGGTGGGTGCTTCTATCTTGTGTTTGTCCCCATACTCTCCTGATTTTAATCCAATTGAATTATGGTGGTCGCAACTCAAATCTTTATTGATCCAGTTTTCACCAACCACCACTAAAATGGTTGACACCATAATTGCTGTGGCTCTTGACTTAATTAATCCGAAACATCTTAAAAACTGGTTTACTAATTGCTGCTACTGTACCTCATAACATCCGGAAGTGCTGTAGTTCCTGCAATTACCCCGATAATGCCGCAATATCCGTTTAAGGTAGTCAGTGTGTGCCAGCAGACTCCTTTTATTTTAGGACCTGTGAATGGGGGCATTCCGTTTCCACCGGGGTTTCAAGAAACGGCCAGACAAGAATTTGCTCAATTCAACTTTTTTAGAGCAGTTGGGCGAGCATTAATTCCAGGTTATGTAGAAACTTACAAGAAAGCAGACAAAGTATTGGCAGGTTCAACATATACTCTAAATTTGCTAAAAAAATTGTTTGCTATCCCCGATACAAGAATAGAGCTGTTTTACGAAAATGGGATTGCCCAGGAATTTTTAATGTCTGTCAAACCACCAAAAGAAGAAGGTTCCCACATAAATTTACTTTTTGTGGGCAGATTAGTGCCTTACAAATGCGCCGATGTGGTCATAGAGTCTATTGGGAAATTAGACCAGGCAATGCAAAGTAAAATACGCTTAACTATCGTAGGAGATAGCTCGGAAAGAAATAACTTGGAAAACCGTGTCAAGGAGCTGGATTTAGAGGAAACAGTCAGCTTTCCAGGATGGGTTAATCAATCAGAAACTCTGGATTATTACCAGGGTAAGAGCATCTCAATCATGCTTGACAAAAGCACTTGAGAATTTGCATCATATAGTCATTGTTCATCGCAGCCCGTTTGATTTTTTGTCGCAGGCTACGCTGGAGAGTTGTTTCTTGGTTGACCGCATTAAGGGCAATGCGTGTTACCAGAGCGAAGTTCTGAGGACTGTTTAACGAGCGAATTCGGAATTTATCTTCATTAAAAGTCACATCTAAACTCCAATGCACTTGGTTTTCAATGCTCCAATGTTGACGAATAGCACGACCATTGAGCTGGGCATCTACTGGTAAAGAACTTAGGTAAAACTGTACGTCGTGCGTAGTTTTGTTCCACAGATGACGAACTCTTTCGATCATCACAATAGTACGTAGGGCTTGCTGAATAATCGATAACTTTTTGGTGATCGGGAGTGATTGATTATTCAATCCGAGTTAAAGATGAGTTTTTCCTGCCTCATTGTAAGTAAAATATAAGCAAGCGCAAATTATGTTAAGCCCAAAAACAGGCATTGTTTTCCCTGAACCGCATAAAAACACACAAAAAACCCGGCGCCACCAGGTAGAAAGGTTCATTACTAAAAAAGTAATCGCAAGGGCTGTTTGCGAGGTATTGTCAAGTTTTGCCATGACCAAATTTAGACCGAATCTTCGTTTACCTTGCCCAAATTTGCCCTCAATTGCATTTCTAATCCTCTCATCAGATGCGGCTTGCTTCTTTTTTTCTTTACTCACATTTGCTGGGGTCTTCCGAGGGGCGGCCCACTGATTCTAATTCCTCTTTCTTTGCACCAAGCTCGGTTTTCTCTTGTTCGATAAATTCGCTCTGCATGAACTGATTCTGGATAGTATCCTTTGAAGGTATGATAAGCTTCTACTTGTGCTTTTAAGTCTCCTGATTCATTAAAATTATCCCAGCTCATCCGGTCTAAAAATACATATCCTTCAAAGTAGCTCGCTGATAGTTTAGCTCCAAACTCTACGCTTTTTCCGGCTTTGCCTCTGACTATGGGACGGATGTGGGGTTGGCTTAAACTTACTATTCTATCCTCAATACTCTGTTTATTGTTATCAAATAACCATTGCTGTTGGCGATAGACCTCTGTGAGGACTAGTAAGGTTTTATATTGCTTTTTATTCAGACCTCTTAGGGTGGCACCTGAATCGATTAGCTGTTCAATATGATCCCGGTTTCTTTTGATATATAGAAGTTGTTTTTTAATTGCATGTCTTTTTTTGTGGCGGGATGATCTTCTTTGTTTTGCTATTAATAAGTAATCTTTTCGGGCGAGATTACGGTAGGTTCTTGGTTTTTTCGGGATTTGACCTTTAAGCTGTTAATACAGGATATTTATGATTCTTTCGGTGTGAACTCTGGCTCTGTTTAATAGTCCTAAGTCGGTCGGATAACTAATATCGGCTGGAGCGCAGGTTGCATCTATGATTAGTTTTCCGCGATTGGGTGACTCATTTTTGGCGTCCGAATCCTTTTTTTTTTCGGGTTTGACTGGCGTGATTTCTCGCATTTTTTTAACCATGCGTTCGTTCACTTTATTAATTAGGTTGGGACTAATTCGTTGCCGAAAGTGTACTAATAGAGATGGGTCAAATGGTAGTTCATTGCTGTAGTTTGATTGACCGATAAAGTATTGTAGATAGGGGTTTTCGCGGATCTGTTCTACCGTTTCCCGATCGCTAATTCCTAATTTTTCTTTAATAATTAATGCCCCCAATGCCATCCTCCATGATTTGGCTGGTGCACCATGCGCTGCAGGGAAGTTGGCCGCATATTCTGATTCAAATTCATCCCACGGGATTATTTGGGCCATTTTCACCCAACGGTTGTCCGCAGACAACGTTCCTCCGAAGGGCAGTTCAAACTCGGATGGGGGGCTTGGGGCAAGCTCAGCTTTTCTGTACACGATCGCAGGTGGTGATGCACGGCTTTTGACCTATTTTACCTGTTTTTCACGGCGATGACTCTCGATCGCACCATCTCTTAACCCAGACCACGTAATATGCGATCGATTATTCAGCAAGCCCTACGTAAGTCAGGCCATTGCTCTTGCTTGTAAAGTCCTCCTAGTTTGGCAAGTGATACCGCCCAAACTTTTCGAGTTTCGAGGCGATGATGTCCCTTTTCGGTTCGGGAATCATAACTCATACCAATCCCCATGAATTCCTGAGTTTTTGCCGTCTCAAACCAGTCTTTAACTTGATTGTAAAGAGTGGGATGATTGCTTTTTAGTGCCACGACATAATCGGCTTTTTTCTGACGAATCAGTCGGACTATTTCTGTTTGATTCCCCATCGCATCAATGGTGATAATCGCCCCAGCAATGTCGAGTAGTTCTAGTAGGGCTGGAATTGCTGTGATTTCATTGGAATGGTCTTCTACTTTAACTTGCCCGAGTACCAAACGTTGTTTGCTCGCCCAAGCTGTCACTAAATGTAAGTTTTTTAAACCTTTCTCTCGATCGTAAGAACCCCGCAAACTTTTGCCATCTATGGGAATAATTTCTTGCAAGACTGAACCCATAATTTGTGGCAACCATTGCGATAATTTCTCCTCTAAAACTTTCGGGTCTAGCTTTTCAAACACCCGGCGAAATGTATCATCGCGCTTGTATGCCATTGGGTAACTCTAAAAATTCTTCTAACCATTGTTGCTTGCTGAGTCCATAATTTTCGATGTCTTCCCACCCCGCTCGCATCGGCGATCGCAGCTAAGGACTGAAAAATAAATAACTTGATGGATTGTTGGATATAATCAAAAACAGCGCCCTGATTGCTATTTTCTCTAAAATTGATAGAAAGTCGCAAGAGATTTTTCTATTCTACCACTTTATCTGACCTTTAAACCTATGTTTTATTCTAGTTCAATTGAGTCGGAAATAAAGAAATTTTATA
>NZ_JAUBPU010000067.1:0-29930 GCF_036700885.1 Microcoleus sp. S13_B4 | reverse complement strand
TCCGTAGAATTTGCAGAACAAATCAGAAAGGTGATCGCCAATTTTGACCGATCGCTGGCCATTCAAGTTACAAGAGCGCTGAAAGACAAAACAGAACTGAGAAAGGAAGTTAGGGCGGCGTTGACCGTTGACGAGTTTGATAATTTCAGACTTTTGGTAACTGCGGGATTTATCAAGGGGACGCGGGTTAAGTACATTGGCACTCGCTACCATAATCAGCTACAAGATTTGGAGTTGGTAGTTAATGCAATAGATGGTCGATCAGAGATTTCTTGTACCAAACCTGACGGCAGATATACAACGTGGTTAAAGTCGGAGGACTTAGAAACCATCAGCTAGATTCCTCAATTCCGAGATTCTATCCGCTCGCCCAGAATTGCTACCGCTCGCGCCGCCATCTGGGCCGCACTTACCTAAGCTGAAAAACAGCAATTCCAAGAATTATTGGGCCCGCCGATGATCGCCCGCGACTTTGCCCGCAGAATCCGAGAGGCGATCGGCTATAACTCACCGGCCGTAGCTGTGGCCATCGAGGAAGATTTGGAATCTGCGATCGACTTTGGCAAGCTCACATCCGCCGAAGTTGTGGCGGTTTGTGGCAAGGCGCAATTTGCAGAGTTTCAGCGGCTTGTGGCGAGCCGATCGGGTGATCCTGGTGTTGCACCCTAAAATCTGTTTGCGACTCGCACCGTTGATCGACGCGGGAAACCTGACAGCAGCCGAGCGAGGTTGTGGCAGTTGTCGGCGCGGCAGAATTTGCCCGCTTTGAGCGGCTTATGAGTTTTCATGGGACATCATGAAAAGACATAATTTTGCATGAAATTGCATAATTTTGCATATTGGAAAACTGATGAAAGCACATAAAAACTCATGAAAGCTCATGAAAACTCATACTGAGCGCCCCTGATTTATCCCCGATAGCCAGTAAGGAATCGCGCTATTGATCGAATTAACAGCAAGCGATTGCCCGCACTCCCCAGTAAATTTTGGACTGGGTTCGATGGAGATTATTCCCAATCCAAAATCCAAAATCTAAAATCTAAAATCCGTGACGCGGACCTGTAAAGCGGGCGATCGGCTTGATGCGGTAGCTCGATCGCCCATAATTTATTTCCGGTTTACCAGTAGATAAACCGTGCTTTAGCTTGGTTTAGGTTGACTTTTGTTGACTTATTCTGATTTTGTTGACTTATTTTGATTTCTTGGTTTAGGTTGATTTTTCTTGACTTATTTTGATTTTTCTTGACTTATAGAGCTCATCGCCCGATCACATGAGGTTTGCAAACCTTTGTTGAACAAAAGCTCGATTTCCTGTTGCGTGAGTATTTTTGCCTGGCCGTGCCGTTCTATCTTCATGCAGGCGTGTATACTCAAGCCCGGATAGCCTATATGGTGGCAGTCCGGGTTTTTCTGTCTTAACCCGTTGAGGGAAAGTTATACGAGCGCGTTTTCTGATCTCAAATTCAAAAATTATGGATAAATATTATAGATAAATCTGTTGTGCTGGGTTTGGGCTCATTTGGTTTTTAAGATGCCTACTGCACCGTTGTTTCAAAAAGACGCTCAACTTCTAAAAGCTAGAGAGTCGAATAATAACAAGAAATCTTCTGAAGTTCGTAACCAGGAATATTGACTAGAGTCCGAAATCACGGCGATGATGAACGCAGCTAGGGCGGGTAGATGGGGGCATCGTGAAATGACATTCTATGGACACGAAAAACAGGGACTTTGTGGCGTATGTCGGCTCAATGCCTAATTAATTCGTCCGAGCGTCTAGCCACAACAAGAAAGTGATATCGGCTAGCTTCACCTTGCCAGCCAGCCGTAGCCCAATATAGCAAAACCATTTGATTTGTAAACAATCGATTCAATGATCACAAGCGTTTCAGGGGGTTATACATTCATGACTCAAATAGACTTGCTATATTTTCTCTGTTTACAGTCATCATTATCCCACTCTCAAATGTGTTACTTCATTGGTCTGGAATATTTCTCAACGCGGTAGCGAGCAGGATCAAGCCGAGTGCATTCAGAACCATCACAATACTAGCCATGCCACAATAGGCGGGACGTTTTTGGATTTCAATGTGAGTGCTAAGCAGTTGAAAATCCTGTTGCTCTTGCTCTGGCGAGCGTAGCTATGGTCTTTATCAGAAACACCATTGACAGAGTGTAATGTACCTGCCATCATCGCTGGCTGTCTCATTTGTCAGATTTCCTTGCTTCTCGACACCGGCAAGTAAATAGATTCCTAGCTCCTAGTTGTAGAGCCAATAATTTAGTCCTCACATATAAACCTATATTCTTCCCTATTGAGAGAATGCTCTTCTAAAAACCTCTTCATTTTCTGCTTTCCCTCTGCAATATTTTGAGAGCAAATCGCTACAGAAGCGTAGGGAAGAGGGCTAGCCATCTATAAGAGGCAATATATTTATTAATTACTTTCAGAAAAACAAATAAATTCAGTGAATTTGAGATAATCGGGTAAAACTTCTCAGTGTATAGGAATAACTATCTTCTCTTTTGTTTCTCTGGAAAACCTGGAAATTACGGAGGAATAAAAAATTAATAACTTGCACAATTAAACCCCAGAAGCATTGCTCCAAGGTAAACTATTGCTCTATTAGTCACCTTATTTATTTTTCATTCCTTAACTTCTTGTGGAAAAAGGGATAGGCTGTGTACGTGAATTATCTATTGACAACTATCCCCTATTCTCGTAAAGTCATTCAAGTCAGATATAGAGAATGAGCGATCTCTATTTTTAGTTGTGAATTCTTTAACTTCTTTTGGCGCTGAGTTACAGAATTTCCAGGTGTGCCGCGAATAATTCCCCGACACTTAGGCGACCCGCACTGACACTGAAATTCTGGAAAATTTTCATTCTCGATTGTTGCGTAGTCTACGGTTAACTCTTCTCCTGCTGCAATATCCTTGAGCGCGTATATATTGAGTCCTCGGTAGCCTATATTGGGTTCGCAAGAGTGGTTTTGCGGTATCCAGTTTGCCGGGTTTTCGTCCCAAAACATAAAGACTTCTTCACTCAAAGGAACAGCATACTGCCGAAACTCTTCTTGCTCTGATGCACTCCAGTGGGATTGGACATAATCACGGGTAACAATCCTTTTTGGATACTCCTCTCCCTGGAAGATAATTTCCCCAGCTTTCAAATCAGTCACCGCATAAATGCCATAGCCAGCAATAGCATTTCCACATACTTTAAATTTTTTCTGACGGCGTTGGTATCTGGTAATACCTTCTGCCATAATATGTTTGAGAAAGCTTGATGCACCTACCTCGTCATACTTTAAAATATAGTCAGCCGATGCTTCTGCGCCTCCTTCAAAAAAAATAGAAGGGTTAAAGTTAACTTCCAGAAAGAAAACTTCTTTTTGCTCATTTACTCGAAAATCTAGACGAGCATAGCCAGCACCGTTAAAAGCTAAGAAAATATTCTTAGCAGCGTCTCTCAAGCGGAGGTCAAGTTCTGAATCGGAACAAGGAATATTACGCTTTGGGTGATGTTGTCGCACCTTCAAATCGTAGGTTTTAAATTGTTCTCCTTCCGGAAAGACGAACTCTAGAGATTTATACGTTATCGGAGAGCGGCGCTCTTCAGGGTTAGCAGCCACAAGGACTGTAAACTCTCGCCCAGGTATATACTCATCGATTAGAACTTGACCAAAGTTGGCTATGAGTTCAGCCACTTTGCTCTGTAATGCCTCTTTTGTTGTTACATATGATTGATGATCAATTCCCAGACTGTCTGATGAGGCTGCTGGTTTAACAAACAGGGGGAATTGCAAGTTTTGACAAGCCCTCTCAACATCAGCTAACGTTTCAGCTTTCACAAATGCTGGTGTGCGTACTCCTGCAATGTAAGCAACGTACTTCATTAACTCCTTGCCTGGATCGTAGAGGTCGAAAGTCGGACCCGTGTAAGGCAAATTAAGCTGCTCCAAGGCAACGATTACATCAATAGAGGGAACATCCCAGTCCAAACATCCCGTACAGAGGTTGACAAAAATATCGTAACCTTGCTTCTTTAAATCTTTTAGCTGACGATACGTTGTCGCTTTGTTGAGAAATACATGGTCTACCTGGTCTTGTGGTAGTAGATGAGAAAGGTTACGTGGCGGTTCGCAGTTTTTGTAGTCTGCTTCTACTGTTGATTTAGAATAGTCAGGTTGCAGAACGCAAATTTTCATGTTGATTTCCTAGAGTGTCAGTTTGGTACAAGTATCGTAAAAGATTGGATTAGTTTTGAGTTATTGCGATCGCCTCTCGGATTTTTAAGTGCCATCATCTCAGAGACGGGCAATCGCCTTTTAGATAGAGGAACTGCAAGAAGATAGTGCAGCTATCCCTGAATCTGTTGCGCGAGGACGAGTATCGAGTATAGGGAAACTGGCTCAAGGAGGGATCGCGCCCCTGACTCCTAAATCAACTCAGGCTGAAGTGCGATTGCCTTGTCTCCATCATGGTTCCCCAACTCTGCCTGCGTCAGTCGGGAAAGTCGGATTGTAAAGTTGGAAAAGTCAGATCGTTCCATAAACTCCTACACATTACGAAGATAACTTATGCCTTAAGGAAGATGTCAATTAGAATAGATCTGTAATGTGTAAGTCTTCCTTGAATACCTTTTTTAAAGAGAAAATAAATTGAACCCTCCGAGGTGACAACACAGTCAAAGCAGCGGATTTCCCGATTCGCCATCGTAACAGTGTGGCGTGCTTGCGCGCTCTGCCGGAAGCAGCAGTGATCGCGCGATCGCACTTTCAAAGAAACTGGTTCGATAAGCTATCTCGCATTTTCTAACACTACGAAGCTAGGTTTGTGCAGCTTTTGAATGAAGCGTCAACACAATCCTAATACTCTAACTGTTCAGATATTTCTTCGTGGTGCTATATTTGCATAATTTAGAGGCTAAAACCTTTTGTTGGCTTAGAGTACCCTTGCAAATTAGATGACTAAATAACTATGGATCAGCCTGTAATATATTTTGTTAATTGCTCGATCAATTTTTCATATTCTGGGTTCGCCTTAAAATCATCGCTGAATTGATTAATGTAATCGGGGTCTACAAACATATAATCATCTTGGTGGTACTGAAAATTAATTGTCTTTTGTACAGTTTCATGGCAATTCGTTTCTGTCACGAAGCTGGCTTCTTTTGCTGACGTGTAGAAGATCGAGATATTTACAATTGGTAATCCCAATAAGTTTTCGCATACGAAAAGTAGGTGAGCAATTTTCTTGGTTGTTTCGGATTTTTCCGTAGCAACCCGAAGCTCACTCCCAAGGCTATCCACTACTTTCTGTGCAATGCTCAGGGCACCACCCATGGTGTCTATGCTACCAAGCACGTTTTTGATGATAGCAGTGTTGAGTGTCACTTGAGTAGAAGAATAATCAAAAGTCCGGTCTTCTTGGTGCATCTTTACGAAGAATCCGGACTTGCCAATTATAGTACCTATTGCCTCATAGTCATAGAGATTCTTTCCTGCTTTACTAAGGGCTGCCGTCCATGCGCCAAAAAACACAATTGTTTTTTGGAAAACCTTCTTTACCTCTGGGCTAATGTCTTTCTCATCGGCAGCAGTTGATGAAATCATAATGTTTCCCGTTTGGTTGAAGGTGTAATACTTTTTGATTTCTTCCTCATTGGTAGAGGGATCTGCTTCTACTTCGCCTGCTCCTACTTCAAAGAGTTCCACAGAATCATCAGCCGCAGAGGGTAGTTCTGCATATCGACTTTTGTAACTTTCGTTAGTGGTAACGAAATTCAGTAATTTTGTTTCAAATCCAGGGTAAAACATAAGACTCGTTTACTTGTTGTCAGTGAATATATACACTAGAATGACGCTTTTAAAATCAAATTTTTGAATTTTTTTAGTCATCCTCAAACTCAACTAAAAAGCGATTGCCCCCTTCATCTCCATCTCAACTAAAAAGCGCTCACCTTCCACAAAAAAGAGAAGCGATCGCTTCCTCTTCTCCAAACTTTACTAATCGCGTTCCTCCATGCCGTCTCCTCAATCAAAAAGTACTCGCTTTCCATAAACAAGAAAAGCGAACACTGAGTCTAGTTTTCTCCTCGCTTCGCCTTCTCCTCCTACCTCATGATACTTGCCCATATAGTACTTCATCTCCCGGATCGCCTTCCTCTATTACAAATATCCTCTGAAAATGAACGTAGATAATTCCGTCTTCATGAGTATTCATGTCGCACCTATAATCCCCATCAAAGAAATCTCCATTGACTTTCCTTAGCCGGGTTCGAGGTGCACCTTGACCTTGGGGATCACCGTCCACAATCTGAACATATGCTGGGGTATTGGGCAAGTTTATAACCATATTCACCACGATTGGAATTAAGTTTCCATTTATCTCAAAACTTATATTGTCTGTGCCATTCCCATTGATTAATGTTATTGTGATGTTTGGCATATTTGCTCCATATTAATCAATCTGTTTGTTCTTCTATACAACGTCTTCTCTCTTCTATTTATGAATTTTTCGTTTTTTGGCATCCTATTCGGTTCCTTGTCAAGGTGGTAATAAAGATGTAGTAAAAAATGCTCTAACCAGTATCTATAGGGGCATTATAATGGCGTACAAAATACCATATCACTCCTTCATGATTAAAGTGCAGGACTTACGCACGGACTACGGTTTTACGTCATTATGGGCGCAGCGAAGTAATCGCAAAAGCTTAGTTTTTCGTTACGAGTGCGTAAGTCCTAAAGTGGTAGTAGTGTAGTGAAAAGTGATCGCAGTTCTGATTCTTTAACTTCTGGAATATTTTCCTCTTTTGGAGCATCTAGCAGTCTTTCTGCCAATTTTTTGAGGAGGAGAGCGGGACGATCGCACCAACTCTCCCGCAACTTTCCCCACCTGATGCTGTTGTTGCATCAAGAACACCGCCAGACAGGAATTCCCCCAACGTCCAGTTTCTTCATCATATTGAGCCAAAGCCAAAATCGGTGCAAGCTGCCTTTTACCCAGCGCCGCCTCAACGTGCCGACAACCATCCCTCTTTACTTCTAACTTCCCATCATTAGTTGCCGCAACCATCACCGACTCAGGGTGCTGCACATCACGCACTACCTCCTGCGATTCCTCATACCCAACACTCTCCACTTCCTCCACCGCAACGGATAACGTCACCGTCTCGCCCACAATCGCTTCAACTGGCACATTCCCCTGGGGCATTTCCCCAATTGCCGATTCCGTTGCTGTCGGTGGAACAAATTTATCCCTATCCGTCGCCTCCTCCTCGATAAAATATCCCCTCAACTCCTCTTGCAAAATCTTCCGCGCCTGGGAAATACGCTTGCAGACATTCTGGTAGGAAATATCTTGCCGTTGGGCAATCTCTGGATAAGACAAATCCTCATAAAAGTGCAGGATAAACGTCTCGCGCAACCGAGGAAGTAAATTATTAATCGCACGACAAATCACAATCCTTTTTTCGCCAGTCTCCAAAGCAATTTCTGGGGTATCCTCACTCCGTAGCAGTCCTTGCTTCTCACTAGATGCGTAACTTTCTATATCTTCAACTCGATTCGCCCCCCGACTGCGTTCACGATAAATGTCCACGCACAGATTGCGAGTCAGCGTCGTCAGCCATGCCTTAAAATTATTAATTTTCCCGGCAAACTTTTGCACCTTTTCCCAAGCCTTGAGCATCGCCCGACTCAAGGCATCTTCAGCATCAGTCGGATTCCCCCCCATCCACTTAATACAGCAACGGTGAAGATAATCTTGATACTGCTGCCATTGCTGCCAAAACCCTTTCCCTAAATCTTCAGAGCAACCCTGCAGGTATGATGCACTAACTGTTTGAGAATCTGACATAAATCAATAACTGGTAGTGAACCTAATTGAGGACAAATAAAACTTAAACTTTAGAAGGTTTTATCCATACAAGCTCACGCTGATTTGCTCACCAAAGGCGACTTGGTAGAATGCCGAACAAAAGCCTCAGCGATCATTTCTGACATCAGTTGTGCAAACGGGATGCCAGCAAGGTGCAAGATAGTGCCAACTGATGTTGCACTTGGATTAGAGAAATCAAACAGAGGTATAGAAGAAATACCACAGTTAGGATTCACCTCGAGAACAAAGATTTCTTGAGAGGCTTTATCCATGCGTATATCTACTCGTGCATATCCATTACCGCCAACTGCACAGTAAGCGTGCTTGCTTAATTCGCAAAGCCTATCATGTAAATCAGAAGCAACTAATTGGTAGCGGTAAAACGGTTCTCCCAATGACAAAGAAGATTCTTCTTTTGCCCAAGCTCTTTCGTAAGCCAAAAATCGTTCAGTTTCAGGCAAGTTGGAGTGAAACACCCGTTCCACAGGTGGATAGATTTTGATGCTCTCTGGCTGCTGGGTAGAACCTAACAGGAAGACTGTAAATTCACGACCATTGATGAACCGTTCCACAAAGATGCTGTCCGGTGGGAATTGCATCCCGTGCTGTCCTTGGAGCAGCCATTGGACTTGTTTACTCACTTGTTCATCGCTTTCGACAACCGACTGTAAAGAAAGCCCTCGGCTTCCCATAGACATCGCTGGTTTTACAATTAGAGGAGTGCCAAGACGTTCGCAAACTCCCTGAACGTGGCTAGGGTCTGCAATGACTTCGTAGGGAGCCGTAGCTACATCCGCCTCAACAAAAGCACGCTTCATTCTGAGTTTAGATGAGCAGAGATAATCAAAGGTAGAATCTGCACCCGTAAAGAGAATGCCTTTTGCTTCCAGTAGTTTGATGACGCAAGTGCCAGGATAGTTAGGATCTTCATCCCCAGCACAAAAGTTTAACACTAATGGAATGTACTCTTTACTAGAATCTGCCACCTCCTCTATAACTGTGTGCATATTCTCTAACGTAATCGGCTGCCACTTCCACTTTAAACCGAGTTCTGCAAAGACATCTGCTAGTTCCTGATGAGTGGCAGGATTGTCATATTCTTCGCTGCTCAACTCTTGTCCTTTAATGCAGTAGGGAATAAATACCCAAACAAACAGCTTACTGCTAGGTACAGGTAATTTCTGCGAGATTGTCATTGTTTTAGTAGCTCCAGTATTAATAGTAAATGTCGGTACAAGTTCACGCTGCTTTACTCACCAAAAGCAACTTGGTAGAATGCCTAGCAAAAGCTTCCGCAATAATTTCTGACATCAGTTGTGCAAAGGGTGTACCAGAAAGATGCAAGATAGTGCCAACTGAGGTTCCGGTTGGATCACAGAGATTGGAGAGAGACTGAGAGGAGATTCCGCAGTTAGGATTCACTTCCAAAACAAAGAGTTCTTGCGATACGCGATCCATCCGCAAATCCACCCGTCCATATCCGTTACCGCCAACCGCACAGTAAGCACGTTTACTTAACTCACAAAGCCTTTCATGCAAGCCAGAACCAACCAGTTGGAATGAGAGGAAAGATTCTTTTTCATCTCTTTCCCAATACCCGTAAGACAAAAACCTTTCTGTGTCAGGTACGCTGGAGTTAAATACCCGTTCCAGTGGCGGATAGATTTTGAGTCTATCTGGTTGATGGGAAGAACCTACAACAAAGACCGTAAATTCACGACCATTGATAAACCGTTCCACAAAAATGTGCGAAAGCGTAAATTGCATCTCATGGTGTCCTTGCAGCAATCGCTGGACTTGTAAACTCACTTGTTCATCGCTATAAACAACTGACTTCAAAGAAATTCCTCGGCTTTCTAAAGAAATTGCAGGTTTGACAATTAAAGGAGTGCCAAGGCGATCGCAAACTCCCTGAATACAGTTGATGTCTGAGATCACTTCATAAGCAGCAGTTGCTACACTTTCCTCAACAAAAGCACGCTTGATCAAGATTTTGTTGTCGCACAGATTGAAAAATTTAGTATCTGCCCCTGTAAAAATAATGCCCTTGGGTTCCAGTAGTTTAACAATAGAAACGCCCGGATAACCGTCTATTTCAGTCCCATCGCAATAATTCAACACGACAGGGATGTAATCACCGCTTGACGCTGCTACTTCCTCAACAACAGCGTACATATTCTCAAAGGTGATTGGCTGCCACCTCCACTTCAAGCCAAGTTCTGCAAAAACATCTGCCAGTTGCTGACGAAACTCTGGAGTGTCGTAGAAGTCACTTATCATCCCTTCTTCCGTGACACGGTATGGAATAAACACCCAGACAAACAACTTGTTTCTAGGCACAGGTAATTTCTGAAACATTGATATTTTTTCTATTAATTGGTTGCCAAACTGTGGCATAGATTCCTCCTAGTTGAATTAAATTCGTAGGTTAACCACTAACAATGAGGCACCCTTTATCCATCACGAACATGACATCTGCACGCAACGCATGAGCCATTTTGTGGGTAATGACAATCACTGTGCATTTCTTGGCAATGCGCTCTAAAGTGGCCATGATTTCCACTTCTGTTGCGGGGTCTAGCGCTGATGTCGCTTCATCCAGAATCAGAATGGCTGGATTTCTCACCAACGCCCTAGCTAAAGCAATTCTTTGCCTTTGTCCCCCTGATAACTGTCCCCCCCTGTCGCCAACAGGAGTGTCATAACCTTGAGGTAAAGTCAAAATAAAATTATGAATTTCTGCGGCTTTCGCTGCGGCTTCTACCTCTTCATCACTCGCTTCCAGATAGCCCATGCGGATGTTTTCCCGCACTGAGCCATTAAACAAAATCACCTCTTGAGAAACCAGTCCGATTTGAGAACGCAGTGAGCGTATAGTGCAGTCGCGCAAATCAACTCCATCCAACAGAATGCGTCCCTTATCCGGGTCATAAAATCGCGTCAGCAAATTGACAATTGTACTTTTACCCGCGCCACTTTGACCGACAAATACCGCAAAGTCTCCTTGGCGAATCTTCAGCGATAGATTTTTCACCCCGCCTCTATCTTTGGAGTAACTAAAGCTAACATTATCAAAGTAAATATCACTCTGAAAATGTGGCAAATCAATCGCACCCGGTGCTTCCTGAACTTCAGGGATTTCCGCCAAAATATCATTGATACGTTGCAGTCCTGTCACTCCATCGATTAAATAAGGTAGCCCCCAGGTAAAGTTGAGGATAGTTGAATGTAAACCGAGCAATAGAACCTGATACGAGACGAGTGTCCCTACTGAAATCCAATTTCCATAGGTCATCACCGCGCTAAGACTCAAAATAACCAACTGCACTAAGACAAAAGCGAGACTAGGAATTCTTTGCACTAAGCTAGACAGAAATTTCGCCCGGACGTAAACTCGCTTCAAGTCATTCAACTGGGCAGAAAAATCTTTTGAGACTCGTTTTTCTAGACCGAATACCTTGATAACGGATTGGGAGAGCAGATTCTCTTCGATTACGCTGGCGATGTGTCCTTCCTTTTGCCGCAGATGATAGCCTTCTTTGGTGGCACGACGGGCAACGTTTACTGGTGCAATTGCACAGAAAGTCAAACCGATGCAACTTAGAACAGCCAACTGCCAGTTAAGGGAAAATAGGAAAATTACCGAAAAAAGGATGTTACTCAGGCAAAAAATAACAACTGGCAAACCAAGGATGAGACTATTTTCTACCTTCTCTGCATCCGCCTGGAAACAGTTAATTATATCCCCGGCTGAACGTCGCCCAAAAAACTCCATTGAAAGGCTTTGGATGCGCTCAAATAGAGAACAGCGGATGTTGTTGAGTAACAGAATCCCCAATTTAGCTGATAAAAAGTCGCCCAGCAAGCCAACAACGATAAATACAATCGCTCCGCCTCCCAAGAGCAATAAAATCAAAACCAGAAGACTATAATTTTGAGGAACAATGGCTGCATCAATAATAAACTTGAAGCTGATCCTCATTGCTGATTCAAATGCGGCCTCAAAAATCTGACTGCTACAAAGGAAGATAGCTAGCCATCTATAAGGAGCAATATATTTATTAATTACCCTCACAAACTTCAAAAAACGCATTGGGCTTTGACATAAATGGGTAATATTTGTCCGTATTATAGCGAGCCTAAATCATTTATCTAAATAGATAGGATAGGGGTAGTGGCAAGAGGACCTATCTCGGAGCGATCGGGACAACCAAACGGGGGATTGTTCCTAGAAAAAATCACACAATTTATTTAGACGCGCTATATTGCTTTTGTGTGGGTCGAACCCTCACTTTCACTTGGAAGACAGCTAACTGCACCCATTGTCCTCCCAAATCTTTCGGCACCTTTCAAAAAGTTGGTTCGGTACGAAATTTCTTGCCGGACGCTGCTATTGCACCCATACGTCCGCTGTTGAATGCCTTAACAGCAGTAATACTCGGATTTTTCGAGCTACTACCCCCTGTAAATTCAATTTAATCTTTTTGCAAGCTTTACTCCTCAGTTTGTTTATTTGTCATCTATCTTTCAACATACTTAGCTTAATTCTTTGGATAAATGCCTGTCAAGGGAAATCAATAAAACTTGTGTAAAGAAAACGTCATGGAAGGTAAAAAATCAACATTTCGTGGTTTGGACGTGAGTAACCTAGAAAAAGCTTGAGAAGAAATGCCCCAATTTACATTCACTTCTAGAGCAAATAGTTCTTGAGATAATTGGTACATCCTTATATCCATCCGTCCATAGGAGATTTACTGATATAAAAATGATGGACGCACTATTCTATAAATTACGAGCTAAACAATAGCCGTAATTTCACGCTCGACGTGCGATCGCCCACACTCAGAACAATAGGTCAGTAATTAAGTAGAAGCCCCTTTTGTAGCGTTAAACCCTGATTATAACTGTATCGTTCAGAAGCTATGAAAGTCTATTAATTGCTTCCACAGCTTTTGAGACGCATCTTATCTCTATAAGATTTCTTCTCCCCCGCCTTTGTAAGTCGGAAAAGTCGGATCGTAAAGTCGGAGAAGTCGGATCTTGCATAATCTCTCGAACTCAGGTTAGGTGAATATCGACCAAAAAGTAGTTGCAGGCTTATATCACAACTTGTCTCTTAGTAGCCTGATTTCTTTAATTTCCTAACTTTTCCTTGGGCTAGCGGGACTTAAACAAATTTTCACAGTTAATAGGGTTAAAACCCTTGCTAGACAAGGAAAATACGTCCAAGGGGGTAAAATCATATGAAACCCCTACTTATCAAAGATTAAGGAAAGCTTTGTTTTGTCTGAAAACAGGTTGCTTAAGTTCCGCTAGCATGAAAAAGCGATCGCCACCCCGAGTACAGCGATCGCACAATATCCAGAGAATCCTTACCTCTACGCCTCTTCTTTCAACCCCTCTTCCAACAGCATCCGCACAATATCTACTTTCTTGCGCCCCGTCTTTGCTGCCAACATCGACAGTTTACGGTGCAGAGTTTCAGACATATCCACAGTAAACCTGACCGTGGCTTCTTTATCGGGTGCTTGCAGTTTGCTCATCAGACTGCTCTCCTTGGATGGAACGGGGATTGGTTCTGCTGCTGGCGCTTCCGGCTGCGCTGGTGTTAGCACTGGCCATGCAGTTTCCGGTGTTGGTGCTGTTTCCGTTATCAGTGAGGCTGCGGGTGTTGGTGCTGGCGGTGCAGCTTGTGGTGCTGTTGATAGTAATGCAGCTTCCTTTGTACCGAAAACAAATTCTTCCATCGCGCTGCCAAGTGGTTTGCGTTTCTTGGTGTTCATTTCAACGCTCCCATGATTTCCTTAAACAGTCGGCTGTACTCTTTGCCAGAATCTTTGGCAGGTTGACCGCCCAAATCCCACACCGTAGCTGCTTGACCCGAAGAATCAGCAATCACTTGTTTTTGGTGAATGACTGATTTGAGCACTTTGATGGTGGGTGTAAGTTTTCCCAACAACTCCAGAGCTTCTGTTTTGAGCTTCGTCCCCTTCACGGCACTGCTGAGAAACATCACTGCTTTGGGCGAACCTTGTCTCACCTCCATAGCTTGTTTGATGAGTCTCACCGCATCGGTGGCTGATTGTACGTCGATTTGAATGAATTCCAGCGCAACAACACCCAATTTGTAAACTCCAATTCCTTCTCCCTCATGCGTTACAGCGTCATCGCCACAAAATTAGAGACTTGATGGCAGGCAAAAACACGTCCCTAATCAACGAATTACTGATCCAAGCCAGTAAAAACATTCAAAACATAGAGTCAAGCATTTCGGTAACATCTTGTTGGTCGCGGCCCCGGTTGTCGTCGTAGATCATAAGCGTGTTTAAATTCCTGTGCCTGCTTAACTTCTGCACCTTCCGTACATCCCCGTCTGTTGCGTCCAGTGCCGCCGTGATAGCTGAGTGTCGGATGCGGTGAGGGGACATCTGTTTTTTGATACCAGCCTTTTCGCTGTGACGGACAACCATCTTGCAGATACCGTCGCCACTAAGTCTGTGTCCGTTGTGAGCGGAGTCAAGTGCTATAAAAAGCGGGCTATCGTGCAAGCAACTTCCTCTTTCCTCCAACCAATCGGCGATCGCCTGCACTGTGGCAGAACCCAAATCGATCGTCTCAGCTTGCGTACCGCGTCCCTTGCCAAAAATCCGCAAAGTTTTACTAGCTGGGTCAAAGTCTCGAACGTTCAACTGACTGATTTCGTTTCGCCGCAAAGCATTACCCCACAGCAAACGCAGCAAAGCATAGTCTCTCTTGCCAGCTTTCGTTGCCAGATCGCACTGCTGCAAAATTCGCTCAAAAGTTGGTCGGTCAACCCCGGTTGTATCTCGGTAGCCGACAATTTTCTCCCCCTTGATATCCTCCAAACTGTAATGGCACGCACCGAGCTTACGGCCCATTTCCACCAACGATTTAACAGCCGCCAGCCGCCGATTGACCGTGGCCTCCTTCAACCCCTTGTCAATCAGCTTAGCTTTATACTTCAACACCACCGACACGGCCTGACGCTCTTCCAAGTGCAGAAATTCTAAAACGTTATCAGGCACGGCGGGCATCCCCGTCATAGTAACTAAAAAGTCATTGACATCGCGCTCATAGGCGCGGCGAGTATTTTCGGAGCGCTTGTCGGCGAGTAATTGTTTGAGCACGTCGGGGTCAGTGTCTAAAGTGTCGAAATATCTTTCAATTTTGGCATCGAGGGAAGCTTCCAGGCGGGCTATCGAAAATTCTGCTTTCATGATTTTTTGATATTGATAACGGAGGTTTACGATGGCAAGGAGGGTAAAAATAAGTTCTGTCCACCTTGGGGGGCTGTGGTGTGTAAGCGGCTATGAGTTTTACTATCTTAAGTTGGGCGCTCGGCCGTCGTTTGATTTTCCGTTTCAAGGACGATCGCCGGAATCGTTTCGCCGGCTTTCGGGTTGAGCCGCCGTGTCAGAACGGAGACGTGGTACTGAAAATGACCGCTCTCGACGAGAGAATCCGTCGCCCAGAGAGCTCTCTTCACGCCTGGGAGTTACGAAGCTGCCGATCGCCAGACGCGAGCGTCCCTGCAATTTCGAGCTCAAGGCGATCTTCGTTCCAGGCAGGCACATCAGATACTATGCGTTTGACGACGACGAGCGAGGGCATCAATTTTTTGGCGGAGATCGGCTTAGTAGTATGCACTCTCCGTAGTTGGTGCGGTAGCACCGGTGTGGGCGATCGGTTCTGGGGCGATCGGTTCTGGGGCGGTCGGAGTTTTTTCGGGCACTGGTTTTGTTATTACTAGATAAATACTAGACTCAGTGCTAGTATTTATCTAGTAATAAAGCTAGTTTTTGTGTCTAGTATTTATCATAAGTCAATGCTAGTATTTTGTCTAACCTATGTACTAGATACCGCTAGTGATGGGAGGGTTCGCTAGGGCTCAGGCAACTGTTGCTGATAGTCTTGGAGCTCGCTGAGCTTGGCTTGTAGCGCTGCGATTTGGGCATTCGCGGCGTCGATTTTTGAGGCGATTTGAACGAACTTGTTGGCTAACAGAGTCATTGTTCTTCGTCCTTTGGTTGTGGGTGCTGATTGTGAAGCCTATGTAGCGAGCGGTTTGTGTCGTTTCCGTTTCGCTATATTTGTATACTAGCATGATGTCTAGTATTTGTTGGCACAAACACTAGACACAAAGCCCAATTAAGATGCTAGATAAAAAGCTATTTGTGTACTAGCATAATGTCTAGTATATATTGAGCATTTAATATCTAGTGTTTGTTATAGCAGGGACACTAGACACAAAGCCCAATTAAGATGCTAGACAAAAAGCTAGAGGCGCTAATTTTAAGCTAGCGTGATACTAGACAATTAAATAGCATTATGCTAGACTGTGGCTAGTTTATTACTAGACAAGACTATGACGAGCAAAACCAATAAGCCCGAAACCCCTACAAATAAAAGGCTTCAACTCAACTTGAGACTGGACGGACGGGAGGACTTGGTTGAAGCTATCAAGGCCACCGCCGAAACAAAAGGGTTAAGCGTCAATAGTTGGGTCGTGGGCTTGCTGGAGTCAGCGACAGGGATGGAACCCGCTAATACAGCGCCGACAGGTGGGGATTTAGAAGCGGCAGTTACCTCGGTACTAGATAAGTTGCTAGCAGATAAGCTAGTTAATATCAAATCAGAATTAAAAGCTGAATTGCTGGGGGAGTCGGCGGCCTGATCGATCGCGGCAACGATGAATCGCTCAGGCTTGAATTGCAGGCTGATGTAGGTTGGGTAGAGCAAGAATTGAACGAGGTTCGCGGCGATTGCAGGGTACTCGAAGCCGAACGCGACAAAGCCTGCGCCGATCGCCAGCAAGTCGAGGCCCAACTCGCAGAACTGCAAGCGCAACTGGCAACACTGGCAGCCGATCGGGAAGAACTCGCCCAACTCAAGAAAGAAGCGGCAGAAGTACACCGCGAAGGAAGGGCGATCGAGATGGAGAAAGCCCAATGGCAACAGCAGCTTAGCGATGCCAGATGTGAGCTGGCAGACGCAAAGGCAACCATTCTCAAACAGGGAGACAAGATTCGGGAATTGGAGCGGGGATATAGTCTCAAGCCCAACCCCGCAGAAAGCCGATTAAGGTTGGAAATTGGCGAACTCCGATCGCAACTCGCCGACCTGGAACAGAATCCAGCGACTGCCAGCCAAGATTTACCAGAAGCGGCCGACCTACTTAACCGGTTAAAAGCGCAGCGCAAAAAATCAACCGCAACGCTCGCAGATGTTGAGAAAATCTTAGAAATTCTTGAGGAAGGTAGTAATGAGCCAGACTGACTTTGAGCGATTTAAGGAAGAAAAAGAATCACAAATTGGCCAGTGTCTGCGTGGTCGGCTCGGTGAGGAAGATGGCCCCGATATGCCAAGCATAGATAGCGCTGATAGCTTGAAAGAGCAATACTACTGGTTTATGCTCGGCATCAATAACCCGCCCGAAAAAGACAATATCGACTGGGAAGGGCTTGAAAAAGAGCTGAGAGCTTACGCCGATGAAGTTTCTAAAGAGTGGTTTCAGCGCAAGCGGGCTGAAGATAGGGCAGAGGCAATTAGGGCAGGGCGGCTGTAATTTCGATCGCCTGATCGCACCCAAACAAAAAAGCTCCCCCGACCGAAAATATCAGGGGAGCTTTTTACACGATGGGTAATCGGTAATTGGTAATTGGCAATTGGCTTTCATCCTTTGCCCCAATTAATTGCAGTATAGCGGCTTCAGGGGTTTTGGTGATTGGTTATCAGTCACCAGTCATCAGGTAGCGCTACACCGTCAAATCATGCCTGACAACGTAGCGCTCGTTTATGTTGGCAATGTTCAGTGTGCGATGTTCAGTGCCATTATCCGATCGTCGGTTAATTGTTGAATCTGCTGCGGTGGCTGCCAGCGCCGCCCCCAGTTCTGGCGAAGTCGGCAAAGTTCGATCGGACTGGGAAAGAGTTCGGCAGCACCCACCCAAACACCAACACCAGAAATCTGAGTCGCATAGTAAGCATCAAACTGTTGGCGCGATACTTTTGCCAGACTTCCTTGCTCCGATGCCTGCCACAGTCGATCAATAGCCAGCGATTCGCGCTTCACAACCTTGACTATTCCTAGTATTTCAGCAACTGGCATCGTGGCATAAATTACAATGCTATCGCCCGCTTTTAGAGAGGTTCCTTTCGTTGCCTTTTCTCAATTCAATTGTTTTCGGATTGCGGTCGAAAAAGAAAGCATCAGCCCACGTCGGACGGACGGAGATTAAAAAGGTGCAAGTCATTTTCCCTTCCCCATCAAGTTTAGAAACGGATTCAGAATCATCAAGCACACGGTCGAGAACCTTAGATAGTTTGAAACAATCGGACGTAATGGCGATGGGGTTCGGTTGTTTCCGTTCAGGTTCCAAAAAATATCTTGATGAATCAGTTTGTGCGCTTCTGGCGAGAGAGGAACGCAATCTCGAATAACCCATTCGCTTCTCAAATTCTTGTAATGCAAATGGTGCGCGTGTGTTGCTCGTTTCCAGGGACGTAATGCACATCGCCTACCTGTTGAGGCTATGATGCTATTGCTCTTTTTGCGCCAGTTCACTGACTGTATATAGAGGGTGTATTCTGCACTTCTAGCCATTGTTTTATTCTCCCTTGATTAATTCCTGTCATTACCCGTCAACTCTTTCTCTAAAATGATGTCACCGCGCCGGACTAGCTCAGCAAATATGGCATCGTAAATTGCATCAAGCATAGAGCCAGGGAGAAGCTTTAATAACTTACTGAGCATTGTCATTTCCTCTCTCGTTTTGCAGGAACTCATGAATTTGGGGCAACTGTGCAATCTCGCCATCATCGTAATTCTCAATCAGCCACTTGAGCAGCGTCTTTCCATGCTGGGTGTAGCTGCGTGTTGGGTGGCCGTTTTTTTCCCCACATTTCAGCACTGACCTAATAATATCTCTGGGTTTTTGCCCGGAACGAGCTGCCTCTGACACTGACTGAAATAACTGCTCAGGAGCCATACCAGGGTACATCTGCCCGAAGCCTCTGACAGTCCACATAAACCCTGACACCTTATCTGACAAGGGTTCTGCTTCTCCTGACTGACCCTGACTGTCGAACAATTCCCCCTCATTCTCCTGACTGTCAGACGGCTCACTGTCCCCCAAATTGAACTCCAAATCGTAAGTTCGCTGCCAGTATTCAGAATCAGATAGCTGGGGTTTTTGACGGGTTTCGGCAGTCGTTATCCCTGCCTCACACTGGATTAAATACTGTCTAAATTTCTCGATATCAAAAGCCAGTTTTTCGTCTCTTTCTTCTGGCGTAAGCTTGATAACAGCCTTCTCGATACGAGGCAACAAACCGACGTTTCCATTCCCCAAAGTCGTAAAGAAAACTGGAATCTGCTTGGCTTCAGATTCAGCCATTAACTCGTTAAGCTGTGCTAAGAGCATTGCCCTTTGAGCGTTATCGGAGACGATGTACTGGTTCTTAATCGACAACTCAACCAGCAGATAATCGCCCTTAGTTTTACCGTCTGCGGTCTTGACCAAAAGCCCCTGGGCTACAATCGCCATGTTTGCCCGCAAGTTTGCATCTCCAACCAATCCAAGCGCTTCAAGGTTTAGCGACTGAGCTAAGACTAGAAGGCAAACATTGTAATCTCGACCGACTGTAATAATGTCGAGCAACATCAATTCAATCTTTGCCCAGAGAGCCTTGTAAGCCTTCCGAAGCGTCAAAACGATGGATGACCAATCCTCTAAAATCAAGCGTAATGGGGGTAGATGTTTGCGGTCATTTTCGGATATGTTTTCGAGTCTGGCTAAGAAATTTTTGTGGAAATTCTCAATTAATTTGTAAGCTTTCGTCGGGTCAATCGAATTAAAAATTGTTAGTTTCCCCGCTTCCCGCAACCCGCAGAAACTGTCGTTTTTCCGTCCAAGAATCCATACCGATGCAGTTTGTCCTTTGCTTCGTGCTTGGCTGTACACAGAATCTAACCACGCACTCAGAGTGTGACTTTTCCCCGCCCCGGTAGACCCTGCAAGAATCATTGACTTGTCGGAATATGCCAAGTCATCTAAGAGTTGTTCTCCGGGGGTTTTGGCTGACTTAATTATTGATACTGAATCAGATTCTACTTTGTCGCTAGGGTTGTTAATACCGTCGAGTGTTTGAGTACCTGTCAACTGGAAGGGAGTCTTTTGGTTTCGCAAAAAGGCGATGTATTCTTGCTTCTTCTCATCCGACAATCCCGCAGTTTCTGCATCAAAAATGGCTTCCTCAGCCTCCAGTTGAGCAATCTTAATATCGGCTTCACCCAAAACTTCGCATTGCTTGAGAACCACAGCGCAATCGTTGGCGGTAGCGTCCAAATCGCCCTGCACCTGGACTTCCCTAATTGTCACATTGCGGTAATCTTCCAGTAACTCAGCACGAGCAGCCAGTTGCCCTTTTGCTAGGTCGCGTTTCTCTGCAATGACCTCATAGTTTGCAAGCTGTCGCTCGGAGTTTTGCAAGCTTCTTAAACCCATTCCCGCGACACCAAAGCTACAACCAGCGAGAGCCATCCACAGTGCTTTATTTGGATTTGTGGCGGGTATTGTGTCCTTAAAAACCACTTCACGGGGGATGCCGTTTGCCTTCCACTGTTGTGCGTGGTACTCGGTCATGATGTAGGGTTTGCCTGCCTTGTCCGCGCATTGCAAGGCTTGTTTGTTGTTACGGATGCAGAGTTGTACCCGATTGCTGGCTGTTCCCTGGATTGCGTTTATTCCGCTATATATTCCCAGTAAAAGCGCCAAAGCAACTGCCGACAACTTGCCAGCAATCGGGAGTCTTTCAAAGGTCAGAAGCAGTGCGCGGTTTGACTTAAGTAATTGAGCGTGTTTTTCGGTTAATGGCAGCATTACTTGCTCCCTCCCTTGACCTTAAAGATTAAGTAAAAAACGATGGCGGCAAGAGCAATTGACGGCAAGTAATCAAAGTTATTAGAAGCAGGTTTTTTTACTGCCTGAATTTCTTTGATGCCTGTCTCTAGGCGTATTTTTGCCTCGCTTACTTGCTGCAATTCAGTAGCTGGTTCGGCAAGGCTAGCAATCATGCCGACCGTCACCCCAGCGCCAACAATTGCAGTAGGCAAGCGATGCTTAGACTGCCCGGTAATCTTGGCTGCTAAATAAATTTGATAGATGCCAATTGCAACAATTGACCCGCCCGCGACTTGCATGGCATGGAAAGCGAAAACCACTGCTGAACCTAACGCTGTGGGTGTTAGGACTTCGCAGAGATTGGCAGCATCCCGGTATTGGCGCTCGGCGTTGGTTTCCTCTGGCTGCGGTTGGTCAATGGTCGGTGCGGTAACTTGCTGATATTGCTGTTGTTGCTGTTGTTGCTGTTGAATTCCCCCTCCCGAAAAGGAAAGGGGACTGGCCCCGATGAATTCGTGCATAAGTCCCCTCTTGCTTAACGGTTGTTGAAGTTCATTACGTTCGCAAACCAGTCCCCAAACCCTCTAGCCGTACCAGTTGCCGAAACGCTGTTGGAGAGGCTGGCTGATCCAATGACAACTGGTACTTTTTCCTGAATCCCTTTGTCCGAGCCGACCGTTGCCCGACTGAGCAGCTTCTGTCGCCTTTCCCGCAGTGATTCTTGAATTGTTTGCCTCTTCTCTGCAACCTCGCCCCGATTTGCGATGGCTTCCATCTTGTTCTCGTGTCGCCAAAGCTCGGCCTGTAAGTCGCCTGTGAGCTCGGAAGCAATCTCGGCTAGTCCGTGCTGACGCTTGGTTTCAATCTTGAGCATTGCTGCACGGTCTTTGGCATCTAGTTGCTCCATCTCAGCCCCAAATTCCGCATTGAGCTTGCGGATTTTAGCGATCGCATTTCCGACTTTAGAGCCGAATTTCTTCCTAATTTCTGTCCATGTGACCTGACCGTCGGCAATTTTCCCCAACGCCTCCAGATAGGTTTCAGCGTTATCAAGGAAGGGTTCTAAAACTAAGGCAAGCTGTTCGGCGTTGGCTGCTTTATCTGCCATCGCTTCAAGCTTCGTAACATCGCTCAAGTATGAAAGAATGTCAGCCTCTGTGTCTGCCCAATCTCCCGCTTTTTCATCAATGTATGGGCTGTGTCCCGCTGCGGGATTGCGTATCGCTATACTGCTGCTGTCGTTGCGTCCAAAATCCATAGTACAATCTCCTTAGATAGAACTCTCCCAGCGCAAGCTAGGAGAGGTTTACAAAGCCAGCCGCCTACTTTTCGACGGGTGACGGCTGGCTGAAATTGTTGCTGTTGTTATTGATTGTCAGGTTGCCGTGAATGATTGTCGGCTCCGGGACTCGTTTTGCTCCCGATTGATAGCCTGTATCGTAGCCGACCGCAAAGACAAGAGCGTTGGTCAATAACGCACCGCCAATCATCAGCCGTGTCACGTTTTTGTCGAAGTCTTTGTCATCATCAAGCATCGCCTAAACCTCCTCAGATTTCACGTCAATTGCATCGCCATTTTTAGATAAGTCCTGGCGTGTTGGTGTTGGTGTTGGCTTATGGTTGATAACTGTGCCAGCGATAAAATCACCCTCGATTTTCTCGACATAGTTACCACCGTTCGTGTTAATAACCCGTTTGCCGGGTTTACCGTCTTCAAACACCACACCGTTAATAATCCGTACCATTTTTAATCCCTCAAACTACTAATTTGACCAACTACTGCAATCGCTACAGCATCCGCTACACCTTCATCTCGCAACTGTAATGCAGCAGCCTGTATAGCTTCCTGTGGGCGGTTTCCCACAACGTTAAAGGTTCGCGTTGCGTTACACTCGCGGCTGACTTTCACTTTGAAATAAGCCATTATTCCGCCCCTCCTAATTGCATCGCCCGCAACTGTGCCAGGACTTCGTTTTGTGCCTTTTGTTCGGCCTGAAAGATTGCCAAGCCTTGTGCTGCGCCCCGGTTCTGTGCTGCGTTGATTCTGGCTTTGTTTAAGTCAGAATCACGTTTTTGTGCCGCTTCATTCTCTGAGGCAATTTGAGCCAGAACTTGCATAACCGACTGATTCAAGGATGCCGAGGTAGTTGCAGCATTTTGACCAAGTTGAGTGATGCGTTGATCCAATGCTGGGGTGTATTCGTTGATTGTCAATGCTCCGGCTGGGGTCGCAGAAGGTGCGGTCGGTGTGGCTTCTACCAGCTTGCGGAGTTCGCTGAGTTTTCCAGCATTCAGTAGTTTGCAAGCTTTCAGGGCAAGCTCAGAGTATTGAGTGGCCCGCGCACCCCCACGCCGTAAGGCTTTAAGCTCAATGCCGTAGATATCTTGTAGCTTGGCAATCGCCTTCTGCAACCCAGACTTATTCAAATTAAGGATGCGCTGCACTTGCGCCGCTGAGTACCAACGTTCAATCGATTCTCTGAGAGAGGAATCGATTTCTGTAACCTCTACGTCAATCACAGCCTGGTTTTTAAGTTCCATAGTTTCGCCTGCTTTGGGAGAATCAATTCAGAATCGATTTGGAATCGATTCTGATGGTCGCCATCATAGCACATCACATCATGGTTGTACCTAGTACAATCAAAACAGAAGGTGACAGAACATAGCATGATGGAAGGAGAGATATTGAATATGAACTAATGAGTAGAAAACTAAATGCTGTAATTCCCGATGAAACTTGGGAAGCTTTAGATGAGATAGCTAACCGCGAAATGCGTACCAAAAGCCAGATGGCAGCAATCCTTTTAGGAGAAGCGATTGCAGAGTACCGCAAGCGGCATTCTTTAAAAAATACCGAGGCTGACTTAGCAGATGCTGCCGATCGCACATCCGACCCGCAGCCCACAGAACCGGAGCCGATCGCAACCAAGCCAGCAACAGCAGCGAAAGCTAAGCGGGGTAAGGCAAGTAAAGGTGCTAGTTAATGTCTAGTAACCCTCTAGCATTAAATTCTCACAATTCAACCCAAACCATGCCGACCGCCATTCCTTGACCTTTATTACAAAGAAGTAAATGAACAGTTCCGATCGATTAGACCGAATAGAAGCAATCCTTGCCGCCACCGCAGTGCAGCAGCAGGCAAACACCGAGGCTCTGACCAGGCTGGAAGCTCAGACTTCTGCCAACAGCGAAGCGATCGGGCGGTTGGAAGTTCAAACTCTTGCCAATGCGACAGCCATAGATCGACTGACCGAGCGGATTGACCAACTGACCGATCGCGTTGACCGACTGGCTCAACGTTTTGACGGTCTGGTTTCAGCAATCGGGAGCCATCAAGAAGCGCTGAGGCTGATTTCCCAGCAGAACAACGAATGGCGAGAGCAAATGCGAATCATTCAGACAGAAATTCGCGACATCTGGCAGTACCTCAACAACCAACTCCGTAACCGTGGCAACGGCGGCGGGCAAAACTGAAGTGGCTGCCGATCAGGTGTGGGTGTGGGGAATTTAGGAGCGATCGCATGCAGGGAGTTGGGGCGGTGCGGACGATCGGCTTCTTAACAAAGCTTGGTATAAACTCCCGATCGCACATCCGAACCGCAGCCAACAGAACCGGAGCCCACAGCACCCAAGCCAGCGACAGCAGCGAAAGCCAAGCGGGGTAAGGCAAGTAAAGGTGCTAGTTAATGTCTAGCAACTATCTAGCAATTATCTAGCAACTATCTAGCAAATGTCTAGCAAAGGAAACAGGCAACCATGATCCAAACCCAAACCAAGACAGTCACATTTGACGAGTTCGCGGCCTGGTATCCAGAGAACTCAGTCCGCCGCTACGAGCTACACAAAGGAGTAATTGTCGAAATGCCTTTAGGAACTGGCCCCCATTCCTGTGTTACAGGTTTTACCAGGGATGAAATCAGTGCAGAAATTAGGCGACTGAAATTGCCTTACTTTATCCCCGGTGACTGTCTGCTTAAACCCATTCGTGATGAGGCAGGTTATCAGCCCGACGTAATTGTCTTAGACCAAGTGGCTCTCGCAAACGAACCGCGCTGGGATAGGGAATCCATCATCACGATGGGGTCTTCTGTACGGCTGGCTGTAGAGGTCGTTAGCACTAATTGGCAGGATGATTACCATTTCAAGTTTGCCGATTATGAAAAATTGGGTATCCCGGAATATTGGGTTGTTGACTATGCTGCTTTGGGTGGCCGGCGGTTCGTTGGCAATCCCAAACAACCGACTCTCTCGGTTTACCAGTTGGTTGACGGCGAGTATCAAATCAGCCAGTTTCGGGGAGATGACCGAGTTGAGTCTCTAGCGTTCCCCGAATTGAGGTTGACAGCCGAACGGATTTTTCGCGCCGGCTTGCCACCAGCCGAACTGAGCTAGAGACTGGGGCGATCACTCTCCCGGTGACGATTTTTGAGAAGAGGCAAAATCCCAGTTTTAGGAATCGTTGGTATAGAGGAGCGTTTGCCGATCTAGCAGGGTAATAGGGATCAAGAAAACTGAATCGAAACCCTAACAAAACTTAGAAAACCTTGGACAGCGTTGAAAAACCTCGCTCAAAATTCTCGAAAAATCGTTTTTTATGAATTCCTTAGCAAAGCGAACTACTTGATCGTTTAGTAGATCGGGTAAATCGGTTTCCGTAATCCAAAACCGTGAAGGAGCGCTGAGGCTACTTCAACAGCAGCAAAACGAATGGCGGGAGCAAATGCGAATCATTCAAACAAAAATCCGCGACCTCTGGCAGTACCTCAACAACCAGCTCCGAAACCGGGGCAACGGCGGCGGGCAAAACTGAAGTGGCTACTTATTGGCGATGGGGAGTTGTGCGGTGCGGGCGATCGGCGGGTGTGGAGAAGTTGGGGCGGTGCGGGCGATCGGCTTGAATTTACTTGAATTTATTTGAATTTATTTGTTTTTAATAGTTCAAGCTGCCGTTTTTTTGACTTATTTACGACTTTACGCAAAGTGGTAAATAAGTCAAAATTGCTTGCTAACCATCGGTGGCACCGTACTTTTACTCAAATCTCGGAACCATCTTTGCGTTGGCGAATAACTGATATTTGTTCGTCCTCTCTTCACAGTCCAAACTGTTTATGCAAGAACTCTTAAAAGTTCTTTTGGGGAGCTGGACGATCGAGCCAGTAAGGTTCACACCTGTTTGGCTGCCCAAATACACGGTTCGATCGCAACTGACTTTCAGGTGCTAGAATCTATTTACTTGCTGATCGATTATTGAGGCAAACCGTATGCTCTATTCGGAAAACAAAGTACAAGTTGCAGTTTGGCTGCAACCAGAAGTTGTCGCCAACTGCGATACCTATGCCGAATATTTTTCCCAGTCTCGCTCTGGCTTTATCAATGAAGCTTTAAAACTTTACATTCGGCACGCCGAAAAACATTGTCAGTTGCTGGCCGAAAACGGAGAAAACGAAACTAATTCACACGGACACAACGAAAATGCGCTGGCAGCGTAAGCTTTCCAGCGCATTTTACAGTTTCTATACACCCTAACTTTGTTTTAAATCCGGGAAGATTTTTTACCAACAAAGTTAGGAATTACACCGCAATAAAGGGCGGCTTATTCCAATATTATGTCACACCTGGTTTCCAGAAACACGCGCCCCATTGGCGACGTGATGGTTGATGCTAGCTTGCGTGCTAGCCTTCGTGTTATCTGTAGCGGTTCGATCGCACATTCCCGGAATTCTTACACTACCCATAGAGCTACCCATAAGTTTCAAGAGCCTGCAAAGCCTTGTTATCAGCCTATTCTACCACAAACCCCTGTAAATACGCAACATAACCGGGGATTGTTTGGAGTTAGCTTTGCAGCGATAAATCCACAATCCACGGTATCCGCGCAAGCAAACCGGGGATTTTCTGCTGGAACCTTTGAAACGATCGGAGGTGCGGTGTAATGAAAGCTACTACCTCTACATCGATCAACCTACACTTCAACATTCACGACTACAAAGAACGGTTAACCCCATCCAAAAAAGGGAAGTTCCACTGCCCGGTCTGCAATGATCCAAATTTCAGCATCGACAAGAAGGGCCCTGGATATGCTTGTTACAAAGGTGGTTGCGAGCCTAAAGATATTCAAGAAGCCATCCGCCCCGCCGCCGAAGTTACACAGCTACTGGAAGCCGATCGCGAGCGCAAGAGAAAAACCCCAGTCCCGTACAGTTTGTCAGCCGCACACCTCAAGGAAATGGCACTCAGTGGCATCCCTGAAGGTTTGGCGCGGATGAATATCCGATCAACGGATGATTCTCACCAGATTGCTGAATTCCTGGACTGGAAAGGATACATGGGGTCAATTGGCTGGCTGTATACCGGAGTAGACCCGGAAACAGGTTTTGACACAGGTATTGGACAATTCAAGCCTGACGAAAAATTTGCTTTCCCTAACGGCAACCTTGCCAAATACTTGAGCCAGAAACACGCATACGATGCCGCCTGCTTCAGGGTTCCGTGCTGGGTAATGCGAAAAGTTAGCACCCGTTACGGCGTTCCGATGCCAGAGGGTATGGCGGTTGTAAACGACTCTGACGAGGTAACGACAGTATTCTGGCACTGGGTTATCGACAATCCCCAACTGCCTATCAGTCCTGCCGAAGGGGGCAAGAAAGCGCTACTGTTGCTAGCTGAGGGGCGGATTGGAATCTCGATCAGCGGCGTAGATATGGCGACGATCGGACGTGGAGTAGATTTAGTGCCGAGCTTGAAAAAGTTGGCAGTCAAGGGTCGCCCGGTTGAGCCGTTCTATGATGCTGACATTATTGAGAAGCCTGATGTCGAAAATGCGTTAATGGCGTTCGGCGCAGCGTTGACGCGGGCCGGCTGCGTGATCACCGTTCCGACGTGGGACTTGGAATTGGGCAAGGGTGTTGACGATTTGGCTGTTAACGAAGGCGAGGGTTGGGAAAATTGTCTCACGGTTTTGAGCTACAAAGATTGGCTCAAAAAATTGGAACAGCAGCGGCAAGAGTCAAAAAAGCGATCGCCCGTCAAGAAAAGCAAAGATACGGTTGGTTCCCTTAAGCAAAACTCTGAGCAACCGTCAGAGGAGGAATTAGACAGAATCCACGAAGAAAACCTTAAATATGGCGATGACCCCCACTTAAAAGAGGATGGCCCCGATCTAAAGAAAGAATTCAACCAGCAAGCGCTAGATTTCCTATTTGGCGACAAACCGTGGATATGTGCTGATGGCAAACTCTACTACTGGACTGGCAATCATTACAAGTATTCTCCCGATTCCGAGCAACGCCCCCGAATTGCCTCATACTGCAACAGTTTTTCAGTCTTCAAAGAAAAGAAAGGATTAACTTTCCCGTTCGCCAACCCAGCCTCGGCAAAGCAAGTTTTAGAATGGGCCAAGATGCGGTTAGAAATCAATTCTGATTCACTCAATCCCCCCGGCTTGAACTGCACGAACGGTGTCCTGCAACTCCACTGGGAGGTTACGAAGGCAAGACTAGCTCCAACCCCTAAATGGAATCTGGTAGACCATACTCCTGACCTTTGTTACACTTACCAGCCGATCGCCACTTATAACCCGGAGGCTGTGACCGAGCACTGCGATCGACTGCTGGAAGTTCTCAACGCGCCCCAGCAAGACATTTTCCTCAAAACCATCGCCGCCAGCCTAGATCTAGAAACAGTCCGCAAATACAAAGGTCGGATGGTAAGAGCGCTGCTGCTTAAAGGCTACGGCTCGAATGGGAAAGATACGCTCAGGGAAATCGTGAGCTTGATGTACGGACGTATCGGTATGACGGCCGCCACCCTTTCTGACTTTGCATCCTACGATGAGGGCCGCAAGTTTCCTCTATCCCGTACCGCCAACAGTCGAGTCAACTGGGCTAGTGAAAATGCTCAGACAGCGCGACTAGACAAAATTCAGAGTCTCAAAGCTTTCATCACCGGGGATACGCTATCCCGTGAAGGGAAGGGTAAAGACGAAGAAGACTTTACCCCTAAAGCGATCGCTGTCTTTAACTGCAACGACACGCCCAATATGCAGGGAAGTCTGGAAGCCATCAAGTCTCGGTACGGTGTTTTGAGCTTTGACAAGACATTCAAGGTCAAAGCTGACCCGACGCGGGGCGAGATTGAAGCCGATCCACGATTCAAATATGACCCCGACTTTTTGAAAGCAGAAGTATTGCCAGCATTCTTAAACAAAGTCCTTGACGCTTTGGTAACGCTGATGGCTGATGGCATCGACTACACAGCCACCGAGGCTGCTATGGCGGCAATTCAGGCAGAGAATTCTCACTTATTCCAGTTCTCGCAAGACACCGGACTTAACTACTCACCCGACGATACCCTTACCGCTAGCGATATCTGGACACGACTAGAAACGTGGTATCAGGACAACGGGACACTGGTCTATGAAACTGCAAGCAACGACAAACTTAAGGCGGTGTGGTTTGACCAACCAAAAAGAGGCGACCACAACGTAAAAGGAGCTAATCAGGTACTAGCCCGAATTCAAGCATTGTTCCCCAAGGCGACTCGCACCACTATTTATTCTGCTACCGCCAAAAAGTCTGTACCCGCACTTACAGGTATTGGTTTTGTAGCTACCCGACCCAGTTCCGACCCAGTTCCGACCCAATACCCGCCCCAAGAAACCGTTATACAGCAAGACTTCCGACCCACCCGACCCAGTTTTTCTGATTTTCAGCAAAATCAAGAAATTTTAGAAGAAGCGGAAACGGAAACGGAAGCGGATATCAACAATCTTGCTGATAATTTTGTCCCAAAAACAGTAGAACCTGCCAAAACTGGGTCGGGTGGGTCGGAATCCTTAGATATCAACGTTTCTATCGGCGGAACTGGGGCGGAAACTGGGTCGGGTGACGCGGAAACTGGGTCGGGTAGAGTCGAAAAACCGATCGCCCCCCCGGAACCGGAAACAGCACCAACAGCACCAACAGCACCAACAGTCCCGCCACCAGAATCAATAGCAGAAAACATTCCAGACAGCACGAACCCATCACAGAACAATTGCAAACCCACAAAATCCGTAGAATTTGCAGAACAAATCAGAAAGGTGATCGCCAATTTTGACCGATCGCTGGCCATTCAAGTTACAAGAGC
>NZ_JAUBPU010000066.1:0-30045 GCF_036700885.1 Microcoleus sp. S13_B4 | reverse complement strand
CTGGTGGCTGCGGGCTTTTTCATTCGTTTATTTTACCAGATGCCGCCACTGAAGTTTTTTTGACCTGAATCCTTACGAAAAAAAAAACAACTTCGTTATCAGGAAAGAAACCGAGAAGAAAGAATGAAATACTACAGATATCTCCGAGAATTAATTAAAGTATCGGGAAGCCAAAGTCTGGTTTTTATTGATGAGTCAGGATTTGAAGAGTTTCAAGATTGTGCATTAGGCTGGTCAAAAAAAGGCAAAAAAATCTGGGGTGAAAAGTCAGGAAAACGGGGGCAAAGAGAAAATCTAGTAGCCGGAAGAAGGAAAGGAAAAAAGGACTTAATTGCCCCAATGGTTTTTACGGGCAGCCTAAATGCAGAAGGTTTTGAAGGGTGGTTATCTTTATATTTATTACCCTCTCTGACCAAGCCATCTATCTTAATCATGGATAATGCACCGATTCATCGAAAAACAGCCATTCGAGAACTGGTAGAGGAAACGGAGCATCAAGTTCTTTTTCTCCCAAAATATTCTCCCGACCTGAACGATATTGAACACGATTTTAGTGCCTTAAAGCGAGCCAGAATGTATGCTCCTCCTGGCACATCTTTAGATGAACTCATCTGTGCCTACTGCGCTCAATAGTGTCTCTTTTTTATTTGAAATGACTATAAAGGCAGAACAGCTTATCCAACCCATCCTTCTATTTTGGTGGATTTATCCTTGGTTATAAATATTTCCTAATCCTAATCTCTTGCTTGGGTTCAACGATTTAATTGATACAATAAATTAATTCCAACCTTTTTATTCTTCTGTTTGAGCTGGCTTATTTCTTACTTCTTTAAATTCGGAAAGTGACAGAAGAGGGATATCAGGGTTTGGCTCACCGGCTTACAGTGGCATTTTTTTTGCGGAGTGGTATAACTACTCGGAATCAACAAATATTGCAATTCGTCAAGCGCTAGTGGGAGAGGGTAAATTAGTATTGGGTATAGAAAAATCTACAGGAAGTATCGAAGTGCCTGTCCCATTCGCCTTGCCCGCAGCAGGATCAGGCTGGTAAAGTTGGATACGATCGCGCCCAAGTCGTTTAGCTTGATACAGGGCTTGGTCGGCTGCGGCAATCAGAATTTCGGCTCCCGATTCAGATGCAGGAACAATACTCGCTACGCCCAGGCTGAGAGTGACGTACGGGCTCACCTGAGAACCAGCGTGAGGAAGCTGCAAAGCTGCGATTTTGAGCTGTATGTGTTCGGCTACCAGCACCGCGCCTTGAATCGCGGTATTTGGCAAAATAACGGCAAATTCTTCACCTCCGTAGCGAGCTACTAAATCGGCGGGGCGATTGACTGCATTGCCGATCGCCCCAGCGACTTGTCGCAAACATTCGTCTCCCCCTGGATGCCCGTAAGTATCGTTGTAACTTTTAAAAGAATCAATATCGCAGAGAATCAGGGACAGAGGCGTTTGTTCCCGCACTTGTCTGCGCCACTCCATTTCTAAATACTGATCGAAGCGGCGGCGGTTTGCTAGCTGCGTGAGTTCGTCTAAACTAGCCAAGCGCTCTAACTTGAGGTTAGCCGCTTGCAACTGCTGATATAGTTCTGCTTGCTTGATGGCGATCGCCAACTGGGTGGCCAGAGAAGACAGCAACTCTACTTCCAACTGCATCCACTGCCGGGGACTGCACTGGTGGGCCATCAGCAGCCCCCACAACTCGTCTCCTTGCACTAAAGGCACAACCAAATAAGCTCTCACCGCGAATTGTGCGAGCAAGTCAATTTGATATTGCGGCAAATCCGCGGCCAAAACATCGGCGATGGGTCGGATCGCTCGATGTTGGTACGCTTCGAGATAGAACTGGTCAAAACAAAAATTTTCCAGGGTTTCCCCCAACATCGGCTGGCAGTTGGCAGCTACAGATTCCACTGTGACCGCCCCCGTCGCCGGGCCGGCACAGAGACTGCCGGTACAGGGGTTAAAGCGGACGATCATCACTCGATCGGCCTGAAGGAACTGACGCACTTCTGTCACTGTCGTGCTGAGCACTTCGCCCAAATCCAGAGACTGGCGGATGTGCTGAGTAATCGTCGCCATCAGCAGTTCTCGTTCGTTCTGCTGTCGCAGCGCCTCTTGTGCCCGTTTGTACTCGGTGATATCTTGAGCGGTGCCGAAAATTTGTTTGGGGCAGCCGTCGGCTGTGCGGGCGAAAACTTGGTCGCGGCAGCGAAACCAGCGCCATTCGCCCGATCGATGTTTGAGCCGATACTCCAACTCCAAAATATGCCCGTCTTGAGTCGAGGGAAATTTTTTCTGGTGGGCTTTGAGCCTCGGCAAATCTTCTGGGTACACCAAACTCGAGTACAAAGCAGTTTGCATCTGTAAAATTTCTTGGGGAGTGTAGCCCAGCAATTTAGAAGCTTGACCGTTGACGTAGACGTTGCGCTGTTGGGTCAAATCGTAGATGTAGAGCAAATAAGGCGCCGCGTCAGCAATTTGCTGGATGAAATGCTGGCTCGATCGCAATTCTTCCTCCACCCGCTGACGCACTTGCACTTCTTCCAAAGCTTGATCTCGCATTGTGCGGTAAGCTTGGATGCGATGGGTGAGGTCGGTCACGTCTTGAATCACCAGCAGCGCGTAGAACGATGGGGCATTCACCCCCGGCCATATTGATGACGAAGCTGAGGGTGGAGATTCCCTAGACACAAAAGCACTTCTTGATGATCCGACTCCGAGAGTACCCTCTGATTCCAACTCAAGAGTATGAAGAACCCAGTCTCTAATCTCCTGTTCTTCTATGCCAGCCTCTTGGGCCGGCACAGCAGTCACAGTAGTTTGCTGAATTCGCTGCTGGCCGTCTTGCCAAGTTGCCGGAATCAGGTGTTTGTGAATTTGAGAAGAAAAAATTGTTGGCGGGCCTCCTGCAAAGATTTGCTTGAAGCGAGTGGCGTACTTTAACTGACTCAGGTGAGGAAAATGGGTTGTGATCTTTGTTCCCAATATTTGGCTGCGGGGAATTTTAGTCCACTCTTCCAGACAAGCGTTCCAAAACAGCACCACAAAATCATCTTGCAGCAAGCAGGCGCCGACTGGTACGCTGTCGAGAACCCCAAACTTTTCCTTAATACTTTTGCTCTCCTCAATCATAGACCCCCGGCAAGTTGATTGATAGCAGTCAATAAGGTGTCAAAGGAATTAACATTGAAAATAAGAATGATATCTCCTTCAATGTGAAGCCTTTCAATCATGAAACTGGTCTGGGCTAATAAAACAACTGTATCAGTAGCTAAACCGCCAGATACCAGCAAACTAGCAATCGTCCCTTCGCTATAAGTGGGAATTGAGTAGTTCAGGCGCTGCTGAAGTACGTTGCTGATTGCACCCATGACCCCATTAATTACAATATTTCCCACTTCACTTAGCGTACCAATTTTGACTGAATCGAGATCCTGAGTTCCAACTTCTTCCCCTGTAAGCATTGTCACCAGCAGGGCAGCGCTGTTGGTGGGAAAGACTAGCTGGGCAATGCCTCCAAAGGAGCCTGTGAATTTTAGCTGGACGGCGGCGATTTGCTCGCCGTTGAGGTGCTGCTCTAATTCTTCCTCTACGTCGATGGGAGTGAGGATTTGAAGGTAGGGGATTTGCAAGCGAATCGGGGAGTCGATCATGTCGTTCAAGACTCCTGCTGCTTGACCGATCCCGATGTTGACGAGTTCCTGCAAAGCATCGAGCTGTCGAGTGCTTAATTTCATTGGGTGCTTTCCTCGCTGACACTGAGAGCTTTTTTGATCCACCCGATTAGTTCGTCTGAGTTGGGCATTTTGTGAATGACTGCCAGGGCTCCGAGTTCCATGCACTCGGAGCGGGTGCTTGCTTGGATGTCTGCGGTAATTACGATAACTGGAATTTTATATCCTCGATCGCGCATGGCTTGCAGGACTTCCCGACCTTCCATTTCCGGCATCAGCAGATCTAAGAGCATACAGTTTGGGGTTTTAGTGCCGAGCAGTTCTAGAGCTTCTGGGCCGCTGGATGCTTCCCAAGTCTCGTATCCTTCGGCGCGGAGAATTTTGCAGATGACCCTGCGAGTCAACCACGAATCTTCGACAACGAGAATTGATGTCACTACGTTCTCCTCCTTCTATTGTTAGGACTGACCGGTATTGCAGGTACTGCTTTTATCTTGACATTAATTTAAAGTGCTGGGACGGTGTGCGATCGAGCTTGACTCGGAATTCCTGTTCTTAAAAACTAACGCATTAATGTATTGGATAGTTTAGTATCTTGGACTATGTGAAGAAAAAACCCGGTTTCTAAATGAAACCAGGTTTGCGGGATCTCTATTGCTCCTAACATGGGCGCTCAATTATAGATTACCAAACGCTTCCGGAGGGACTCGACTCGCTGTTTGGCAGTGGCATTGTCTGGATCGCAGGCGAGAGCTTGTTCGTACATTTCCAAGGCTTGAGCTGTTAATTTTTTGCGCTCGTAGGCGTGACCCAGATTGTTGAGAGATGTAACGTATTCTGGCTGCAACTTCAGGGCTTCTTTGTAGTGGCGGATTGCGATGTCGTATTGTTCTTGGCCGAAGTGTGCAAAACCCAGGGCGTTGTAAATAACGGCTTGATTTTCTTCGCCTTCTAAGTCTTTGGCTTTCAGGGCTTTTTGAAACAGTACGATCGCCTGGGAGTAAAGCTTTTTATCTACATAGATACTTCCTAATTCGTAGTATTCCTGTGCTGTTCCTTTTTCTACTGTTAGCTTATTTTCTAAGCGTTCCAGAGACATTTCCAGCTTGCGAGTTTTAAGAATCTGGCGCACCAGAAACCAGGAAGTGCTGCCGAGGATAGCGAGCAGGACTGACAGGTAAACAATAAGCAAATTACTATCCATGTTTTTCTTAAAATTAGGTAGGTCTGTGGAAGGTTTTATTTATTTTAACGCGATAGCAATCTCTGATATCTGCCTCTGCAACTGTATAAAAAACAAGAAAATAGCGATCGACTGGCACGATCGCGATTTCTGAAAAAGCAAGAGTCCAGAAGTAAGAACAAAGAAGGAAAGTTTGTCTCAACCTCCTAAATTTATCAGGAGTTTTCCTTCTCTGGCAGACAGTTAAATCTTTCTTACTTCTGCTTTCTGCCTTCTGAAAATCAAGCGAACTTTCAGCCTCCGGCTCGATTAGCCATTTCCACGACTTTACCGAATGTTGCGGGGTCAATGATCGCCATTTGTGCCAGCATTTTGCGGTTGATTTCGATGTTGGCTTTCTTCATGTTGCCGATCAGTCTGCTATAGCTCGTGCCGTGCTGGCGCGAGGCGGCATTGATCCGAGCAATCCACAGGCGGCGGAAATCGCGTTTGCGTTTTTTGCGATCGCGATAACCGTTACGCAGGGCCTGCATCACCCGTTGGTTAGCTGTGCGGAACTGTTTCGACTGTGCGCCTCGGAAACCCTTGGCTAATTTGAGAATTTTTTTGCGGCGCGCTCTGGCGACATTACCGCGTTTTACCCGTGTCATCTTTAATTTCCGTTAAACTTTACAAGTATGGAAGCATTAACCGCACGTTAGCGTCGTTGGTCTCGTCGATGACGACCAGCTTAGAGAGACGGCTTTTGCGAGCTGAACTTTTGTGCTGTAGCAAGTGGCTTTTGTAAGCTTTGCGGCGCACAATCTTACCGCTGCCGGTCGCTCTAAAGCGCTTTGCGGCTGCTTTGCGAGTTTTGAGTTTTGGCATGGACTGGTGTTATTTGGACACAAGCTTCTACCGTATCACATTTGTGGTACTTTCTGCAAGGGAGATTTGCGGGTTGGGCGCGGCGCTGTATTTGGGGCAATATACAGGATGGGCGATCGGCTAATCTTGTGGTTGTTTCCGGCAGTCAACACTTAGTATAGAATGTTATACCGCAGTTGCGGTATCATTAAGCGTTCATGAAATTCAATCTCAAAGAGATTTAATTCCACAGGTTCCGGCGAGCCGAGCCTTACCTTTTTCGGTCGATTTCTTTCGCAATAATTAAACCATAAGTTTAGTGACCAATTTTGCAGCCACATCTTCAAGTTTTGAGTTGAATCATTACCAGCTAGCATCAGTGCTCAAACAATTTCATACGAATTTTATAACTGACTTATATGTTTATATAACACGATATATTTTAGCTATTTAATTAAGAAATACTCAAAAAGGTTCAAGGCGGTTGAACCCCCCGTGTCCCTTGCCTCTGTGATCTGAAGATACCCTCGCTTTCCGCCTCCGGTGTTTTTTTTGTAAATGTGGATCAGGGGTTTACGTCAGCACTTTTTCATGCTCTGTTTTTTCTTCTTTTCTGGGGGGGTTGGCTCTTTGAGTGGCTGCATTGTTAGTTAATAGATTGAGTCAGTGTGCCCATCACAGTGAACAATCCTACAAGCCAGACATCGAGACAACATTCCGCGAAGTGATGAAGCTGTACCCAATGGAACGAGATGAGTTTGAAGAATAGCTCTATGACTAAAAGCCTTTGTAAACCGTTGAATGTATGCTGATTAAAAATGCTGGTATCATGCCCATCTCGGTACTCAAGAATTACAAATAAATGAGGTATTTAAGGTGGATTTAGTATTAAACTCTCAATACAGGTCTGTCGGGATTTTCAGGATTAGGAATTAGACGCTGATTTTTGCAATCTACTAGCAAATCTAAAGTTTCTAACACAGTTTGACCGATTAGCACCATATCGCCTAAAACCCTTGCAGCCTCAATCGTTTCGCGCCCTTCTATTTCAATGATAATAGGCCCAGTCAACCCCACTGTTTCTTGTCTGCCATCAGCATATTTTGCTATTTCCTGACTCCTAATTCTTAAACCCAGGTGTTCGCAGACTTCTACAGGAATAGCTGTGCGTACTGCACCAGTATCTATGAGTGCTTCTGCTTCGTACACGCGCAACCGATTTGGATTGAGCAATCCTCTCTTGACTAACTCTTCATCAATGGCATTCGTTAGCTTGAGTTTGACGCGAACTGCACCCATATTTTTGCTGGCTTGAGTTATATCGCGATCGAGATTTATCATATCGCCTCTCTTTTCCTCTATAAAGTCTGCCTTTGATTATAGCCACCATTTATGGTAGTAAGGTTCGCAGTGCACACCCTACAAGTAGAGTTGGTACGTAAGTCTTACAGCGTATTGCAGGTTTAGGAAGTGCAGTAGGGACAAAGGCTTTCGCCGTGTCCCTACGGAGATCTATCACTCTTGTGGGGAGTAGGGGTTGGGCATCCTGACCACCCTAAACATACAAGTTAAATGCACAACAGCTTACTCATCTTCTGCATAGATAAACCGATACAATTCGCTAGGATCTGGCTCAGCGCTTTTCTCAGCAAAATCGACTGCATCATCAATTACTGCTTGAATTTTATTGTCGATCTCTTTCAATTCTTCAGCAGTTACCAAAGTTCGATCGATCAAATCAGCAGCCAACTTCTTAATTGGATCGCGGGGGAACCAATATTCCTTCTCTTCCTTAGAACGCAACTCATCAGGATCTGCCAAAGAATGGCCGCGAAAGCGATAAGTCAAAGCCTCGATCAAAGTCGGCCCCTCGCCGGCCCGCGCCCGCGCCACAGCTTCCTTCGCCACTTCCCGCACGGCCAAAACATCCATCCCATCAACCTCAAAACCAGCCATGCCAAAAGCATGAGCCTTCTTGTAAATCAGCGGGTCAGAAGTAGCTCGCTCGTGGGCCATCCCGATCGCCCATTTGTTGTTTTCCACAACATAAATAATCGGCAACTTCCACAAAGCCGCCATATTTAAACACTCAAAAAACTGCCCGTTATTTGCAGCACCATCGCCAAAAAAACAAGCAGTCACGCCATCGGAACTCTCATCCCCCAAAGCTTCGCGTCGGTACTTGGATTGAAAAGCCGCCCCCGTAGCTACAGGAATCCCCTCAGCCACAAAAGCATAACCTCCCAATAGTCGGTGTTCGGCCGAAAACATGTGCATCGAACCGCCGCGGCCCTTCGAGCAACCTGTTTCCTTCCCGAACAACTCCGCCATTACCTCCCGCGCCGGGACGCCCGCGCTCAAAGCGTGAACGTGATCGCGGTAGGTGCTGCTAACGTAATCAGTGTCATCCCGGCGCATCGATCGAATCACGCCAGTAGACACCGCTTCCTGACCGTTGTACAAGTGGACAAAACCAAACATTTTGCCCCGGTAGTACATCTCAGCACACTTGTCCTCAAAATAGCGCCCCAAGACCATATCCTCGTAGAGCATCAAGCCCTCATCCCGAGAAATGTTTACGCTTTGCGCGTCAAAAACTGGTAAAGTCCGTTCCTGAACCATAAATAATTAATACCCGACGATCGGCTTCCTAGACATCTAAATTTAAACCCAGATGGGACACAACCGCAGCAGAAAACGATCGCACCTTTTTTGTGCAGCAGTTCACAAATTGTTAAAATGAGTTTGGCAGGCGGGGCGGATTGCCGGGACTCGGAGAACCAACTCCCATCTAAACCCCATGCCAACAAATGATATAATTCCCTTACTCTCAAACCCGAAAATGCTCAAGAGTCAAACCACTCATTTAGCTGACGGGCAGTGGGGCAAGGCATTTTCCTCACTGTAAAACGCTGTAGAGGGAAAAAAGTCAGATTATCTCTACGACAAGTCCAAGATACCGTGAATTGGGCGGTTGGAAGCCAACACCAGAATTTTTGATTTGGTTTGCGGGAGTATCTCACTTAAGATAGGCTAATTCAGTTGCTAGCGCTTTGGGGAAGTGGACGAGTGTTAATTCCACTAGATTACTACCGGATTTTGGGTCTACCGATTCAAGCTACTGCCGAACAGTTGCAGCAGGCTCACCGCGATCGAACTTTACAGCTTCCGCGCAGGGAGTATTCTGAAGTTGCGATCGTCGCCCGCAAACAACTGCTCGATGAAGCCTGCGCCGTTCTGTCAGACTCAGAGGGGCGCAAAGCTTACGATGCCAGTTTTTTAGCCAAAACTTACGATCGAGAGTCGGAAGCCGCACTCGAAGCCAAGCACCAGAGGTCGAAAACCTCAGCAGGCACGGCCACCTTCCTGCAAGACGCAGGAGAAACCGCTCCGGCAGAGTCCAAGGCTTTAGAGGCTGGTCCCGACCCCCACACTCCAAGTATTGAAATCGATGACAACCAATTCGTAGGAGCCCTGCTCATACTGCAAGAACTGGGGGAATACGAACTCGTACAGAAGCTGGGTCGCCCGTATCTTAACAATGGCAGCATCGCGATCGCAGAAGGTCGTTTCGGCGACCCGCAGCTCGTGAGGCCAGATATAGTTTTAACTGTCAGCCTTGCCTGTCTAGAACTTGGCCGCGAACAGTGGCAGCAAGGTCAGTACGAAAATGCCGCAAAATCATTAGAAGCAGGTCAAGAATTGCTGCTGCGCGAAAGCCTATTTGCAAGCGTGAGGGGTGAAATGCAAGCCGACATATACAAACTCCGTCCGTACAACATTTTAGAGCTATTATCACTCCCCGAAGAAAAAGTCGCCGAGCGTCGGCAGGGGCTGCAAATCCTGCGAGAAATGCTTCAAGAACGAGGCGGTATCGACGGTTCGGGAGACGATCGATCGGGTTTAGGAATAGAAGACTTCCTCCGGTTCGTGCAGCAAATGCGTAAACACCTAACCAGCAGCGAGCAGCAGGCGCTATTTGAAGCCGAAGCCGGCCGCCCCTCAGCAGTCGCCACTTACCTCTCGGTCTACACCCTGTTAGCCCAAGGATTTGCCGCCAGACAGCCATCGATGATCCGTCGGGCCAAGCTGATGCTGATGCAGCTCGGTCGCCGCCAAGACGTTCACCTGGAAAAAGCCGTCTGTTCCCTGCTGCTGGGCCAGACAGAAGAAGCCAGCAGAGCCCTCGAACTCAGTTCGGAAAAAGAACCCCTGGCCTTCATTCGCGAACATTCCCAAGATTCACCCGACTTGTTGCCCGGACTGTGCTTGTACGCCGAACACTGGCTACAAGAAGAAGTGTTTCCCCACTTCCGCGACTTGGCCAACGAGTCAGTGTCCTTGAAAGACTACTTTGCCGACCCGAAAGTACAAGCTTACCTAGAAGCTTTGCCACAAGACGCAGAAACCGCCAACGAATGGGTCGTCGTGCAGCCCCGCTCCGGCAAGCCCCCAGGGCGACTGCAACCGACAGCAGGCCGATCGCCCGCTGCCATACCCGCACAGCCACCCACAGCCAAGCAAGGAGCCAGTACCGTCACCTTGACCCCCGTACCGGGCGACGCTTCCACCGCAGCCTCGGGCGCGAAATCCCCGGCAACGGCGGCCGCGCCGAGCGCTGCTGCGGCGGTCTCTCTCCCGATGGCTACAGAGCCACACCCCGCAGACTCGACTTCCAAACCACGCAGACGCCAACATTCAGGGCGCAGCGGAGCAACGGGCAATGGGCTAAAGGGCGATTTGGTCGATCAAGCGCGCACCAAGGCAGCAGAACTTACCGCCCAAGTCAAGTCCATGCCTCCAAACAAGCTGGCTTTGTTTCTAGTCGCAGGTGTCCTGAGCCTCTTACTCCTGTGGTTAATACTCAGTCTATTGGCGAGCGCGATGCAAGCCCTATCGGGCCCCCTCCGAGGAGAGCAAGCCCTCGTCCGCCTGGAAGAACCGCCCCTAGAAATCCCAGCCTTGCCCGCGACCCCAGAGCCGAGCGCCACAGGCGCAGTGTCGGGAGCAATGACGGAGGCAGCAGCAAGAGACTTAGTTCAAAGCTGGCTGTCGGCGAAAGCAGCGGCTTTGGGCCCCAATCACGCTGTCGAAGAATTAAAGCAAGTTCTGACAGAACCGGCTTTGTCTCGCTGGCAATTGATGGCAGAAGCTCAACAGCGAAACAACGCGCACCAGCGTTATGTACACAAGCTGCAAGTTGATGCAGTTAAGACGAATCCGACTAATCCCGATCGCGCCCAAGTAGAAGCCCAAGTAGGGGAAAAAGCCGAAGTGTTCGATCGTTCTCAGCTCGTTTCTTCCCGCAATGAAAACCTGCGGGTGCGCTACGACTTGATCCGTCAAGAGGGACAGTGGCGGATTACGGATTGGCAAGTGATTAAGTAAGGAATTGGTAATTAGTAATTGGTAATTGGTAATTTCGGCTGGCTAATTACTAATTACCAATTTCTGCTTATTAGGTGAGTTTTTAATTCCAAAAGCGGGAGTTTTGAATTGCAGATTATTGTTGAAGGCTGGCGTTTTATTTATCATTCCTATTGTGTAGCCAATCAATTTCAACTGCTGGAAATGCTCGATCGCCCGCGAGGACAAATTGAGCTTTTCCACCGCGATATGCCCTACATTGACCCAGCTTGGGAGACGAAAATTAGTTTGTTCGATCGCCCAAATGAAACATTACTTCGCAGCATTAAGAACCCTGCGGTAAATCAGTCAGCGGATGTTACCCTGCGAATGTACTGCCCGTGGGACTTCTCGGCATCCAGCAGCGCTCAAACTTGGGTATTTGCAGCCACAGAATGGGGAATTGTTACCAGTACAGTATTGCAGGGGATGGGTGTTAAGTCGATCGCCCAAACCCCCGTTAACTCAGAAACGAAAATTATTACACCTTCCGCTTGGTCAAAAGCTGGCTTAATTCGCAGCGGTGTGGAGGCCGATCGCATTGCCGTTGTACCTTTGGGAGTCGATCCTAAGATTTATTATCCGGCTGCGGGCGATCGGCGTCAATCACTGCGCCAAAGCTTGGGCTGGTCAAACTATTTTATATTTTTAAACATCGGAGGGCAAACCGATCGCAAAGGTATTCGCCCTTTATTAAAAGCCTTCGCTGCGGTAGTTGACAAATATCCAGATGCGAGATTAGTTTTAAAAGGTTCAGAACTGCTTTATCCGTCCAGAGAGGAGATTGCGGAAGCCTGCCGAGTTGTGCTCAACGATGCCGAAAGAGCGAGGGTTTTACCGAGATTAATTTATACTGGTAGCCAGCTATCTTTTGCTCAAATAGCAGAGTTTTACCAAGCAGCAGATGTTTATGTTTCTCCTTATTTGGCAGAAGGTTTTAATCTCCCGGTGTTAGAAGCAGCAGCTTGCGGTTTGCCAGTTATTTGCACCGAGGGCGGCCCTACCGATGATTTTACGCGATCGGACTTTGCACTGCGGATTGAAAGTAAATTTATGGGTGTGGTGAGTGACGGGGAAACCTTATTTATCTTAGCTCCTGAGTGGGAACATTTGACTGATTTGATGCAAGGGGCGATCGAACAGCCTGGAATCGCTGCAAAAGCTAGGGTGGCGGGCCCGGCTTTTGTGGCTGAAAATTTTACTTGGAGGCGTGTAGTCGATCGATTGCTTGAGGTTATGGGAGGAGATAGAAAGAGAGAGGAGAGGTCTATTTTTGAGCCAATAATTTTGTAGTTTCGAGGTTTCAAGCCCTAGATGGGGAAATAGCGGTATCCTGACCGAGCTGTAACAGTTTCGACTCATAGTTGGGAAATGGATTTTCCAACAGGCTAAATTGTTGCCACAATAAAATGAATACTACCGAGAAACAAAGGACATGACCCAAGAGGAAGCCCTACGACGAATTGAGCGACTTATCAATAAAAAAGTGACGGGACTGAATTTGTCGGGGCTGGATTTGAAAGAATTGCCACCGGAAATTTTCAAGTATACGCATCTGACACACCTTTTACTCGATAGAAACCAGATTACCTTTATTCCAGATGCTATGTCGCAACTGTCGAATCTGCAATTGCTTAACCTTAGTAATAATCAGATTACTTCCATCCCAGAAGCGCTCGGACAACTGTCAAATCTGACACGGCTTGACTTCAGTAGGAATCAGCTTACCTCCATCCCAGAGGCGTTCGGGCAACTATCAAATCTGACATGGCTTGACCTCGGTGGCAATAAGATTACCTCCATTCCAGAGGCGCTCGGACAACTGTCAAATCTGACATGGCTTAGACTCAGTGGCAATAAGATTACCTTCATCCCAGAGGCGCTCAGACAACTGTCGAAACTGACAGAACTTAGACTCAATAGCAATGAGATTACCTCCATCCCAGAGGCACTCGGGCAACTGTCGAATCTGGCATGGCTTGAACTCAATAGCAATGAGATTACCTCCATCCCAGAGGCACTCGGGCAACTGTCGAATCTGAGGTGGCTTGATGTCCATAACAATAAGATTATCTCCATCCCAGAGGCACTCGGACAACTGTCCAATCTGAAGTCGCTTTGCCTCAATAACAATGAGATTACCTCCATCCCAGAGACGCTCGGGCAACTGTCGAAGCTGGAAGGGCTTAACCTCAATAACAATAAGATTACCTACATCCCAGAGGCGCTCGGGCAACTGCCGAATCTGACAGGGCTTGGCCTCAATAACAATAAAATTACCTCTATTCCAGAGGCGCTCAAACAACTGTCAAATCTGGCATGGCTTGATGTCCGTAACAATAAAATTACCTCCATCCCAGAAGCGCTTCGTGATTGGGTTGAAGAGATCCCAGAAGTGATTTATGATTGGGTTGAAAAGTGAGTTCACGTCAAACCTTTGCCCTGTATACTTTTACCTGGTTTGACTATAATGTTTGTAGTTTAATGCTTATAGTTAAGTCTGCTGTGTTAACCTTTGAAACTACACTCTTATATCCAACAATGTAGCTTTTGTATCAAAGCTAGATTGTTGGGTCTGAGTTGGTTGTCAAGATGCCTATTGCATCGTTGTCTCAAGATGAGACCCCACTTCTAAAAGCTAGAGAGTCAAATAAAAACCAGAAATATTCTGAATTTCGTGAAAATAAATACTACGGAGAAACAAAGGGCATGACGCGAGACCAAGCAGCCCGACGAATTGACCAAGCAGCCGAGAAAAAATTGACGGAACTGGATTTGTCGGGGTTGGAGCTGGAAGAATTGCCACCAGAAATTGCCAAGTGTACGCATCTGACACGGCTTTTATTCAATAGAAATCAGATTACCTCCATCCCAGATACAATCGGGCAATTGTCGAACCTGACACGGCTTGACCTCCGTGAGAACCAGATTACCTCCATCCCAGATGCAATCGGGCAACTGTTAAATCTGACAGAGCTTGACCTCTATAAAAATAAAATTACTTCCATCCCAGAGACGCTTCGGCAACTGTCCAAGCTGACATACCTTGACCTCAGTGGCAATCAGATAACCAAAATCCCAGAAGCGCTCGGCCAACTGTCGAATCTGACAGAGCTTGACCTTAGTAACAATGAAATTACCTCCATCTCAAGCGCGCTCGGACAACTGTCGAATCTGACACGGCTTGACTTCAGTAGGAATCAGATTACCTCCATCCCAGAGGTGTTCGGGCAACTATCGAATCTGACATGGCTTGACCTCCGTAGAAATCAGATTACTTCCATCCCAAAGGCGCTCGGGCAATTGTCGAATCTGACAGAGCTTTACCTTAGTGACAATAAGATTACTTCCATACCAGAGACGTTCGGGCAACTGTCGAATCTGACAAAGCTTTACCTCGGTGATAATTAGATTACCTTCATCCCAGAGGCACTGGGGCAATTGTCGAATCTGACAGGGTTTTACCTCAGTAACAATCAGATTACCTCCATCCCAGAGGCGCTAGGGCAACTGTCGAATCTGATATGGCTTTACCTCAGTGGCAATCAGATTATCTCCATCCCAGAGGCGCTGGGGCAACTGTCCAAGCTGACAACGCTTTACCTCAGTAGAAATCAGATTACCTCCATCCCAGAGGCGCTGGGGCAATTGTCGAATCTGATGTGGCTTTACATCGGTGAGAATCAGATTGCCTCCATCCCAGAGGCGCTAGGGCAACTGTCGAATCTGGTAGGGCTTTACCTCAGTGGTAATCAGATTACCTCCATCCCAGAGGTGCTAGGGCAACTGCCCAAGCTGGAATACCTTGACCTCAGTGGCAATCATATAACCAAAATCCCAGAGGCGCTCGGCCAACTGCCGAAGCTGAAAATAGATGAATAGGCTGAGTGAGCTTTAATAGTTTCCAGCTTTAAATGGGGAAATTTGATATCCTGACCGAGCTGTCGCACTTCCAAGCCCTAGGCTGGGAAAATATAGTATCCCCGCCTAGAACAAGGTTTTGGAGCGAGCTGGAAAATGGGGTTTTTTCCGGCGAAGAGTGTCTGTCATTTTAGATATCCTATTTTTGGTTATGTTTCAATCCATGATAGGGTTTTAGGTTTTTTCCGTTATCGGGCGCGCGTTCGAGAGTGATGGAACCAAAACTGCCTATAAAGGGAAGCTCAAGGAAAAACCAATAACCTACCGCAATATAGCCATAAAAGACTACTTAAAATTTGCAAAACACACACAATGATTCCGCCAACTAAAAAGCAAAGTGATTAAAAAATAACTCCGCTATATCAAAAAAACTTAGCTCGTATTTAACAGCTAATCGAGTTAGACACTTAGCTAAAAAATCTCAAAAAAAAGCCAGATAAAAGCTGCAAAGTCGTAGACTTATCAAAATCTATGCTTTAGAAAATTACAGGTCACAACTTATATTTTACCGAAATTGAATCCCCAATTAATTCCTATGAGTGATTTGCCCCAACTTATTCAGCGAAACCTAAAGTTTCAACAATAAGCGAATTTTTTCCTGCCATATTTGCGGTATTTGCGATTCGCGCTTCCGAAAAATATTATTGGCGAATTGCCTAAAAATTCACCAAATTAACTTAAAATCAGTAGAGTGGCATTTACCTTAAAACTACCTATGACAAAAGCCGAAATTAGCACCGAAAACATCACAGTTCCTAACGGGGATTTGCAAATAGCTGCATACCTAGCCCAGCCAACCTCCCCAGGACAATTTCCCGCAATTATCGTAATTCAAGAAATCTTTGGCGTCAACTCGCACATCCGCGAAGTTACTGAAAGAATAGCAAAAGAAGGATATGTGGCGATCGCCCCAGCCATTTACCAGCGTCAAGCCCCCGGCTTTGAAACCGGCTACACACCCGAAGCCATCCAAATCGGCAGAGAATACAAAGAAAAAACCACAGCTTCCGAACTTCTCGGCGATATCCAAGCCACCATCGATTACCTCAAAACTCTACCCTCTGTCAAACCAGAAAGTTTTGGCTGCATCGGTTTCTGCTTTGGAGGGCACGTCGCCTACCTTGCCGCTACTTTGCCCGAAATCAAGGCTACAGCGTCGTTTTACGGCGCCGGTATCGCCACTCAAACCCCCGGTGGCGGCACCCCCACGATCGCCCGCACAGCAGACATTAAAGGCACTCTCTACGCCTTTTTTGGCACTCAAGACCCCAGCATTCCCTTAGAACAAGTTGACCAAATCGCCGCAGAATTGCAAAAACACAGTATTTCTCACCAAATTTTCCGCTACAATGCCGATCACGGCTTCTTCTGCGACCACCGCGGCAGTTACGACACTACGGCAGCAGCCGACTCGTGGGTGCAGGTGAAGCAGCTATTTCATCAGCAACTTCAACCAGCTTAGAGAGTGGGAGATGGGGAGATAGGGATATGGGGAGAGTGGAAAAATTTTTTCTACTGACGACTGCCAACTAAATTACTGACAACTGACAACTAAACTGACATGAATTCCAAATCTACAGGTTCTCAAAGCGCAAAAGCATCCTTTTCAATGGATGATTTTGCTAAAGCCCTCGAACAGCACAATTACGAGTTCCAGAAGGGACAAGTAGTGCGCGGCAAAGTGTTCGAGTACGACTCAAACGGCGCGTATGTTGATATCGGCGGCAAGTCTTCGGCTTTTTTGCCGATCGAAGAGGCTGCTTTGAGAACAGTAACGGATTTGTCGGAAGTGGTTCCGCTGGACGAGGAACGGGACTTTTTGATTATCCGCGAACAAGATGCAGATGGCCAAGTTACCTTGTCCTTGCGACAGTTACAAATTCAGGAAGCTTGGGAAGATTTAATTGAATTGCAGGAAACCGGTAAAGTTCTTCAGGTGCGGGTTTCTGGGGCGAATAAGGGCGGCGTGACTGTAGATGTTCAGGGAATGCGCGGTTTTATTCCCCGATCGCACTTAGCGCAACGCGATAACATAGAATCGCTGATCGGTCAATCTTTGACCGTGAATTTTTTGGAGGTCGATCGCGAGCGAGAAAAACTCGTACTTTCCCAGCGGATGGCTACTCAATCGAATGCCTTCACTCAGTTGCAAATAGGTCAGTTGGTGGAAGGAAAAGTCAGCAGCATCAAGCCTTTTGGCGTGTTTGTTGACTTGGAAGGAGTTAGCGGTTTGCTGCACATCAAGCAAGTTAGCCAAAAATATATTGATAACCTTGGAAAGGTGTTTGCTCCCGGTCAACCCCTGAAAGCGATCGTGATTGACCTCGATGAAAGCCGCGGTCGGATTTCGCTTTCTACTCGGGTACTAGAAAATTATCCAGGGGAAATGGTGGATAAAATGGCGGATGTTATGGATACCGCAGAAGAGCGATCGGAACGTGCTAGAAAGACTCTTTCTTAAGTGTTGACGTAATTATAATCCCATCTACAGGAAACAATAGGAATGTAGATTGAACCACAAATATCAGCCGATAAACACAGATAAAATGCTATCGGCGTTCATGTGTGTCCCTCGGCTGATATCTGCGGTTAAAAAATCCCAATCTAACTAATTTGCTTTCTTCTTGATGCCTAATCAACCACAAACAATATCACTATCAACAGTCAACAGTCCACAGTCAACAATCATTCCGGTGCAACCGGAATCGATCTAACATGACTCGCAATTGTTTCACTTTCCACCGTTGCTTCCACTGACCAAGAATTTTCCATCTCTACTGTTTGTTTCGGCTGATAAACTGCCAAGTCGAACCAGAAAGTCGTACCCACATTAACTTCGCTAACTAAATTAATTTTAGTGTGGTGCTTGTCAATAATGTTTCTGACAATAGAAAGACCTAATCCTGTTCCTTCTAAAGTGTGTACTCGGTTTTCTACCCGGAAAAAGCGATCGAAGATTGCTTGTTGGTCTTCAGGATCTATGCCAATTCCCGTATCAGAAATCTCTATCCGCACTACCGGAAAATGTTTGGCATTCGGTGACAAGTTGTGGTTCCCGGATTTGCCGTCTTTGGTAGTCGCATCCTCCGGCTCTAGCAAATACGCTCGAATTGCCACCTTGCCGCCGGACTGAGTAAATTTTAAGGCATTTCCTACTAAATTTGCAAATACTTGCAGTAACAAATCGTAATGACCTAAAGCAGGCGGCAAATATGGGTCAACTTCTTGCTCTAATTCAATGCCTTTATCCTTAGCATTTAACTGATAAGTCCGCAGGGTTTGTTCCACAGCTTGCGGGAGGTCAACAGCCTCCAAGTGATAAACTCGGCAGGATTCGAGTCGCGACAAGTCTAACACGTCGTTAACTAAACGAGTTAGTCGATCGGTTTCTCGATTGGCAATTTCTAGGAATTCCCTGCGCTCGCTTTCTAGAAGGTCTTCTCCGTACTCGTGGAGAGTCTCGATAAAAGATTTGATATTAAATAAAGGTGTTCTCAATTCGTGAGAAACATTGCTGATAAAATTGCTTTTAGCCTCATTGAGTTCTACTTCGCGAGTAATGTCCTGCACTGTCATTGCAATGCCTTTGAGACTTTCTCGGTAATTCCCCGAACCTTGATGCTTGGAGGTTTGCTCGTAGAAAGTACACTCTACAGCTACCGGGCGTTGTGGTTCGGTACAGGTATCTTCCTCATGGCGGATGCAGCTTTTGCACAGCGGTTCGGCACCGGGCGCTTTGTGCAGAATGACTGTAGTTAAAACAATCCGAATTGTACGGTTAACTGGTTCGCTCATCGAGATGCGAAATTCGCCTCCGTCGCGATCGCCCGCAGCTATTTCCTGCAAAGGTCTCGCCAAGTCCTGCTGCACTTCCGAAGGCAAAATGTTAAGAACATTTACTCCGAGCGCATTTTTACCTTCCCATCCAAAAATCCGCATCCCCGTCGGATTAACTAAAATTACCTGCAAATTTGCGTCTAATAAAAGCGCGCCATCAGCAATCGTTGAAACCAAAGTTTCTAACTTCGCTTTTTCCGCTGTCAACTCTTCAATATTTTGTTCTTCATAACTTTCTAGTTTCTGGGCCATCTCGTTAAAACTGCCGATCAACTCGCCCAATTCTCCACCCAAAGGGAGGTCAACTCGCTGCTTAAAATTTCCGGTGGCGATGTTTTTGACCCCAAATACTAATTGTTTTATCGGCTGAGTAATTGTCAGGGCATTAAATACAGCCCCCAAAATTACCATCACCCAAATTGTGACAAATACTGCTAAAGTGACATCCCTAGTCAGATTTGAAGAGATAACTGCTGCGGGATTGGGGTTAATGCCGATCGCCAAAACTCCCAAATATTTGTCTTCATGAATTAACGGCACAAATACATCGGTAACTTCTCCATCCGGCGTCAAATGCTGCCGCACCAAAGGCAAAGAAGTTAAATTTCTCGCCTCAATATCGGCGAGAAAATTATCGGGAAGTTTGATCTGGCGGCGCAGCGTCAGGGAAGTTTCCACCTCGGATTCCGAAAAAGGTATCCCCAGGAAAATATCCCCCGCTTCGTCTGCGTAAAGCATATAGCGGACGCTGGAGGTGCTGCTGTAAAATTGGCGGGAAAAGCGGGCGACTTCGGAGCGATCGTTTTTGGCAATCAGCGGCGCCACATTTGCCGCCAACAGCAGGCCCAGGTCTCTGCCGTAGCGAGTATCGTTAAGTCGGGCGTCTTGCTGGATAGTATTCACGGCCCAGAATGTCAGGCCACTCATAATTAACGACACTACGAGGGTAGCACCGGCCATCAAGCGGGTCTGGAGGGTAAAATCCGACCACCAGCGGGCAATAATTTCTCCGATTTTGTTTAGTATGGCCAGCATTTCACCAGTTCACCCGTTCAATATTAAAAGCAAGATCAATTCAGTTGGCTCCCGATCGAATTTTCTGCTGCGACTTGTCCGCTACCGCCACCGCAGAGATACCAAACTTCATTGTTACATTTCTACATTGAGATTGCTTGGCTTTCGGATGGCGGCCGATGTCGCAATTCCTAATTTTTATCACCCAGAGCTCTGCGACCGATGTCTCGACGGCAGTAGACGCCTTCAAATTGGATGCAATCAACTGCTGCATAAGCTTTGGAGATAGCTTGTTCCAAAGTTTCTCCCGTCGCAGTGACGCCCAAAACCCGGCCACCGTCGCTCACCAACTGCTGCTGCTTCAACTGGGTGCCGGCATGAAACACTTCTGCTCCTTTGGCTTCGGCTTCCTCGATACCTGTAATAACGTTGCCTTTTTGATAACTTCCAGGATAGCCCCCAGAAGCCAAAACTACGCACACAGAAGCCCCCGACTTCCAGCGAATAGAATATTCACCGAGACGCTGCTGACAGCAGGCCAGCACCAAATCTTCTAAAGGAGTTTCCAGCAGTGACAAAACCGCTTGAGTTTCGGGATCTCCGAAACGGCAGTTGAATTCTAAGACTTTGGGTTCTCCGTCGGGGGTAATCATTAAACCTGCGTAGAGTACACCCCGATAGTCGATTTTGCGTTTTTGCAGTGCTGCGAGGGTGGGTTCGAGAATTTCTTCTTGAATCCTTTCCATGAGTTCCGGGGTGACAATGGGCGCTGGGGCGTAGGCTCCCATACCGCCGGTGTTGGCTCCCTTGTCGCCTTCGCCGATCGCTTTGTGGTCTTGGGCCGGCAGCAACGGTTCCACTGTGATGCCGTCGGTGAGGGCGAGAATCGAGACTTCTTGACCTGTTAAGAATTCTTCGACAACGACTCGGATGTTATCGGTGCCGAATTCGCCTCGGAAAATGGTGTTGATGGCGCTGTGAGCCATTTTGACGGTGGTGGCAACGGTGACTCCTTTGCCTGATGCGAGTCCGTCTGCTTTGATAACTATCGGGGTTCCTTGTTCCAGAACGTATGCTTTTGCTGCTTCTGCGTCTGTAAATACGGCAGCTTTGGGCGTGGGGATGCCTGCTTGGAGCATCAATTCTTTGGCCCAGGATTTGCTGGATTCAATTTGGGCACCGGCTTTGGTGGGCCCGAAAATCATGAGTTTTTTCTGGTGGAAATAGTCGGCGATGCCTAGCGATAGGGGCAATTCGGGGCCGACGATGACTAATCCGATGTTGTTGACCATCACAAAGCGTTCGATGCCTTGGAAGTCGTCGATGTTGAGCGACAGATTTTGACAGCCTGGGGTGGTAGCTGTGCCGCCGTTGCCCGGTACGCAGAATACTTGTTTAATCCGCGTAGATTCTAGCAGTTTTTTTGCGATCGCGTGTTCGCGACCTCCGTTTCCCACAACTAAAACTTTCACAGTATCCTCACCTATAAATTTTGTTCCCTGAATGTCTGATTTTCAGTGTTGGCATCTATCTATCTGCTTTTTGCAGTGCTGTCAATTATGCCATGCTTGGGGCTAGGGAATTGCTAGATGTGGCACTTTTCTGGAGGAGTGGGCTTCGACCGCTGTTTCTCAATGGCTGGGAGCGTGCAATAATTAAAGACTTTAGCTGCCCAATTTTTCTAGGTTCTGCCTCGATTTAATCAGGCAATTAAAACTATTTTTGGGCTTTTAACTCTTCAATTACTGTAATTCATCCGGGGGCAAATAGCGATAAGATAGGCAGGTTGACTCTGGGGAATTTTACTCACATGAAATCAAATCAAACCGCCGCGAGTTCGTCTGCAAAATTTAAGCGGGTGGGCGTTGTCGGCGGCGGCCAGCTAGCTTCGATGATGGGGGATGCTGCTAGTGCGCTGGGTATTGAATTGGTAGTGCAAACTCCCCATGCTACTGACCCGGCAGTTTCTGTTGCTGCTGGTGCTGTTTTGGCTGCTGTTGATGATGTTTTGGCTACGGCTGCATTGGCGGATGACTGCGATGTTATTACTTTTGAAAATGAGTTTGTGGATTTGGATGGTTTGCGCCCGCTAGAAGAGCAAGGTGTGTTATTTCAGCCGAGTTTGTGGTCGCTTTCTCCGTTGTTGGATAAGTACGTTCAGCGCTGTTATTTACAAAGTTTGGGTTTGCCAACTCCGAGGTTTTGGGAATGGGATTGCAGCGCGGATTTGCCCCCAGAATTGTTTAAGGCGGTGGCGATCGACTTTCCGGCAATTTCTGTTTCCGACAGCGTGCAGATTGCAGGAGAGTCGGATGCTGGATCGATCGACTTTCCCTTTGTCGTCAAAGTTCGCCGCCACGGTTATGACGGCCAAGGTACTTTTATTGTTAAGGATCGAGGGAGTTTTGAGTCAATTCGTGCTAAGCTCCAAGATCAGTCTTTGCTAGTGGAAGAGTTTGTGCCGTTCGATCGCGAGTTGGCTGTAATTGCAGCTCGATCAGCAACTGGCGAAATTGCGATTTATCCGATAGTGGAAACTCAGCAGCAAAATCAGGTTTGTCATCTGGTGATTGCGCCTGCTGATATTAGCTTAGATGTGAAAACTGAAGCTTGTGCGATCGCCCGCACTCTCCTCAACAGTTTGCAAGCTGTCGGCGTATTCGGCATTGAATTATTTTTAACCGCCGATAATAAACTGTTAGTCAATGAAATTGCACCCCGCACCCACAACTCGGGACATTTTACCATCGATGCCTGCGAAACTTCACAATTTGAACAGCATTTGCGCGCAGTTTGTCAACTGCCTTTAGGCAATTCGGCTCTGCAATGTGCAGGCGCTGTCATGGTAAATTTGCTCGGCTACGAGTCTGCCCAGTCCGATTATTTAGTAAAAAGAAAACAACTGGCACAACTTAACGGTGCTTTTGTGCATTGGTATGGTAAAAAAGTATCGCGTCCCGGCCGCAAACTCGGTCACGTTACAGTTGTGCTCGACGCGGACTTGGTGGCTCAGGGGCGATCGCAAGCACTGGTGATCGCTCAAACCGTTGAATCTATCTGGTATGCAAGTTAAATTGCTCGAAGCTTGCCAAAATCTGGTTAGTTGGTATATATTAAATAAAGGTTCTACTGCGACGTTGGTGACTGCCAATAATGTTTTTTTGATCTATAACTCTTAACTCTCGGGAATCAAGATGTTTGGACAGCAGTAAACTGGGCTTGTACCCAGAAACTTTAAGTCCGAGCCAACGGTACCCACCTGGTAAAATACCAGGTCAAAAGCTGAGGTAAGACGGCGTTGCGGGGAACCATTAAAATTGTAATTGAGATAGGCGCTGTGAAATATGGCTAGCCTATTTTTTTTTGAGATAAACGCCTTTAGTCATACTACATTTTCAAGTTTTGCCTAAACTCCTCTAGGCAAGGCTATTTCATTCTAAATAATGCCTTCTTAGCAATGAGATAGTTTCCGGTTGCATCGGAAGGAATAATAAAATCGAGTCAACAGTCAACACTTAACAATCATTCTGTTTTTCGACTGATAGTCACTCGTCAACAATCATGAGGAGTGCAACCGGAATTGAGATGACTTGTCGATCATCGCGCCTGAGAGAAAAATAGAGCGATAAGTTAAATTGACTACGGTCGATTCTCCCATATTTCCAACGGCACAGGGCGCAACCTTCCCGCTACTTCTACACTCGGCCAATTCGGATCAAAAGTCAAATTTTCCAACGTTCCATCGCTGTGAATTAAAAACGTATCCTCAATTTTTGCTCCCGACAAACTCGGATTCCAAGCCACAGCCATATTTTCTGCCAAAATATCTGAAGTAGCCGGATTCGCCACAATTTCCCGCGCCAAATATCCGGTAGTTCCGCCTTGATGGTGTTCCGCAATTGCGTGAGGATATCCGTGCTCTTCGTAAGCAGTTTTAAGCGTATCATAAACCGCATTCAGCGTTACTCCGGGGCGACACAAATTTAGCGCCGCGGCTTCAATTTCCCTGACTTGTCGGTGCAATTCTGAATGCTTTTCCCCAAGAAAATCGAAACAGACAAATCTGGTTAAATTTGCATACAAACCCCATCCCCTCGCGCAAAATACTAACATTGCTTGTCGTCCAATTTGTTCGGCGGTTGCTGTGGCGTGGCGGTACAGCGGCAAACGCCTTTCTCCAGCAACTAATGTCAGGGCTGGATGCAAACCTCTAGCCCACAATGCCTCTGCACCGGCTCCCGCTAGCTGATATTCTGTCCATGTTGGTTTTGCTGCGGAAAGCACCTGTGTCATCGCTTCGCTGGCTAAACGTCCAACTCGCCGATATCGCTCTAATTCGCTTGACATCATTGTCTGTTTGCGGGATTGTAAAGATGCGATTATTGGCATTTCTTGGGAATTTGGCCGATCGCTCATGACGTTACCACCACCAGTAATTTCTTTGACGAAAGCTTCGCGCTGTGCAACATCTGCCCAAGGATAGATGTGCATTTGAAAGTTGGCGGGCAATTCCTCGTCCTGCAAGCGCTGGGCTTCGATTTCATCGGTGAGAACCCAAGCGTTTTCGGCGGTGATTAAAAGTTCTGCTACTCCGGTTTCTGCGGTTAGCAATACTGTATGGGAACCGCCGGCTGTGGCCCAGGCAAACCAGTCAGTGCCTCGCAAGCGAAGGGCGATCGCTTTTGTTTCGGTTAAGGCTTTGCGGATGAATTCGAGTTTTGTATCGACTTCTTGGTTGAATGAGTTTATCATAGATTGACCCAAAATCTAAAATCTAAAATCTAAAATAGATTGACAGATACGGCTTGCAATTCTTTAGCTTTTTCTTCGGGTAAAGCGTCGTTGGCAAACATTCCGGCGGCGAGTTCGGTTCCTGCTAGGTATTTTAGCCGCTCGCTCGATCGATAGGGCGGATAAAATTGGGCGTGCAAATGCGCTTCTGGATGGGGTTTCCCGTCTGTGGGCCCTTGAAACCAAGCCATCAAATAAGGGAACGGGCGATGCCACAAACCGTCATATTTGAGGGTGACTGTTTTTAAGGCTTTAGCGAGTGATTGTCGCTGTTTTTCCGTCAAATCGATAAATGTAGCAGCGGGGGCGATCGGGGCAATCCACACTTCGTAAGGGTAGCGGGCACAAGCGGGGACAAAGGCGATCGCCTCTTCGTCTAAATAAATAATTCGCTGTTTGTCAGCAATCTCTTTTTGAATCAAATCTTGCAGCAAACCACTCGTGTTTTTTTGATAGTAAACCGATTGACATTCTAACATCCGTGCCGGCACCGGTGGCACGAACGGATAAGCGTAAATTTGACCGTGTGGATGGTGCAAAGTTACTCCGACTTCTACGCCGCGATTTTCAAAGGGCAAGACGTATTGAATTTCGGGATTGCTGCCAATAACTGAAGTGCGATCGGCCCATACTTCTAACAGCAATTCCAAGTGAGATAACTCCAAAGAACCCAAGGAAGACAGCGGATCTTGAGTGAAAACAACGACTTCGCAAATGCCTTTGGCGGGCAAAGTTTCTACAATATTTGCAGGTGCGTTTTTTGCTTGCAAAGTCATCGAGGGAAAGCGATTGTCAAACACTGCTACATCGTAATCTCCCGGCGGCAATTCTGTCGGAAACTTAGGGTTAATTGTAGCTGCTAGCGGATTGTATTCCGGCGGCGGCATGAAAGTTCTTCCCTGACGGTGGCTGGCGTATGCTACCCATTCCCCCCGCAAAGGATGCCAGCGAAAGTGAGGGTTTGCCTCTACGGGTTCATTGCTGGGACTTACAGCCACTATACCTTCTGGGATTGGGTAGCGGCTGTACAGTGTGAGTGGGCGGCCGTCTGGTTTTAGCAATTTTTGGGCGTACATTTTTTGTAGGGGCGGGCGATCGCGTTTAATATATGTTAGGAGTATAACTTCGTGCTTTGAGACTCCGCCCCTACCTAAAGTCGCAAATTATATTAACAACTTTACTTTGCAGTACCAACGTCAGCCGACCGTCCGCAAGTCCCCCAGGGGTGGAAACCCACGGGGTTTTTAGCTAAAGAGCTCGCTATGAGGACTAATAGACCTCTTGCGAAAGTGCGATCGCTTTGGTAAAACAAAAGAAAAAATTAGCTTAATAATATGAATTACGAACAATTACCAAAGTTAACCCCCAAAGGCTTTAAACGCTACTGTGGAGTAAATCAAGAGACATTCAAAGAGATGGTAAAAATAGTCGAAGCGGAAAAAATATTTCAAAAAAAATTAGGAAGACCAAGTAAATTGTGCGTAGAAGACCAAATATTAATGACATTATCCTATTTGCGAGAATATCCTATTTTTATCTGGAAATTAAATGGGGTATTAATGAATCAAGTGCTTATAAAATTGTAATTAGAACTGAGAAAGTTTTAATCCAATCAGGTTTATTTAATTTACCTGGTAAAAAAATCTTTGTCTAAGTCAAAATGAGATAGAAACTGTAGCGGTAGATGTGTCAGAGCATGAAATAGAGCGTCCCAAAAAAAAGCAAAAGAAATATTATAGTGGCAAGCAAAAATATCATACAATAAAATCGCAAGTTTTAGCCAACAAAAAAACGGGAGAAATAATATGTACAGCTTTTAGTAAAGGGAAAACGCAGGATTTTAGTTTGTTTAAAAAAAGCAAAGTTCGGATGAATAAAGAACTTGAATTGTTAGGTGATAAAGGTTATCAAGCAATTAAAAAGATTCATACTAATAGTAGAACACCGCTCAAAAAAATCAAAAACAAAAAACTGAGTCCAGCCGAAAAACTTTTCAATCGGCAACTAGCAAAAGACAGAATTATTATTGAAAACATACATCGAACTTTAAATATATTTAGAATACTTTCCTCAAGGTATCGGAATCGAAGAAAACGCTTCGGATTAAGATTTAATTTGATCGCTGGTATTTATAATTATGAACTTTCTTGGAAGACAAACTAGCGATATCCTAAGACTTTCGCAAGAGGTCTATTGTCCTGGTTGGAAGGTAGCGATCGCCCGTGTTTGGTTGACAACGTGCCAGCAGTTGTGCTAAATTTGGCATGAGGCGAAGTTGGAACGAATTATAGATAGGGTTTGAGTAGCAATGGATACTGTTGGCGAAAGTATTACAAACAGACAAACAAAAGTGTTACAACTAAAAGCCGCAACTACAGATTGAAGGTTTGAGCCTTTCGTAATACGTAAAAATACAAATATGTATTACATTCGCCAACATTATCAGCGGCTACACAGGGTGGTTAATCTAATAATGATTCGATTCACTACTATTAGAGTTAATTAAGGAAGTTGATGCAACCGCCTAGTAATTTGCCCACTCCTAAGAAAATTATTTATCTAGACTATTTGCGCCTATTCGCTTGTGTAGGAGTTTTTGCCTGCCACTTGTGGGTAGGAGGAATTTTACCTAATGCAAGCAATGTTACTAAAAACCTGAGCAATCTAGCTGATGAATGTCTAGGCATTAAAGGAGACTCTTTGTATCGATGTGGTTTTGACAGCCTTTTTCTGTTTCCTAGTAATAGCGGGGATCACCTCTTATTTAACTTTTTTAACTTTGTATTTGGACTAGGTTATCAAGCAGTTCATCTTTTTTTCATTCTAAGCGGTTTCGGATTAACCCTCTCCGCGCTTCTTGTGGAAAAGAAGACTGATCGCATCCGTTGGTTTGGTTTTATTAAGAAAAGATTCATCAGGTTATATCCATCATATTGGCTCATTTTAGCAATTTATCTTCTCCTAAACTTCTTTCAGTATAACAGCTTTCTAGGATTACTTAAAACCTATGTAAAAGGTGCCATATTTCTTGATGTTATTCCTGCAACCTGGTACATCCCTATTCTTTTGCAACTTTACTTACTCTTTCCATTCCTCTTCTATTTTCTTAAAAAGCTATCTATAAAAAACTTTTTACTTCTTAGCCTACTGGTTAAAACAGTGAGCAGCGCAATTATTATCACTACATCGTTACTGGCGTTTGATAAAATTTTAGGGTTTGGCTATGGAGGACTTGCCCCTGGAGGAATTGCTTTAACTAGATTGTTTGAGTTTTGTTTTGGAATGGCGATCGCAAAACACTGGTTTACTCATGAACGTTCTGTTGATGCGTTTACCGTATTTCAAAAACCTAAGGCAATCATCTTGGGAATTTTCCTAGAATGTTTAGGCATTTTTCTTTCTTTGAAGTACACTGCAATACGCTTTATAGATCATGATATCCCTGTCGGTCTCTTTATCTCTGATGCCTTTATAGGCATTGGAATTTTTATTATTTCTCTAAACCTCGTATTTCTAGTTGATGGTTTGTTAAAGAGCAAGAGTAAGGCGTGGCTTGATTTAATCAGTAATGGAACCTACGAAGCATACCTAGTCCACAGCATAGTATTAAGCTATTTCCTAACTTTATTGATTAAGCCTTCACTGCAATTTTTAAGCTCCACCGCCAGCTATCTCATAGTCTGCCTTTTATATTTGATAATTCTTCTAATCTTTTCCTCCCTAACTTTGTCTCTAGGTTGTTGGCTATTTAACCTCAAATCATATCTACTTCAAAAGTGGTCTTTGCTATTTAATTCCTAGTTGTTGTAGACCGCAATCATAATCGTTTGGAACCACAGTCAAGTTTTTTTGAGACTACATTAGACCTCTTGCGAAAGTGCGCGCGTTCTAGGTAAAATAAAAGAAATAATTAGCTCTTATAAGATGAATTACGAACAAGTACAAAAGTTAAACCCCGCCGACTTTAAACTGTACTGTGGACCACATCAAGAGACATTCAAAGAGATGGTAAAAATAGTCAAAGCAGAAAAAGTTTTTCAAAAAAAATCAGGAAGACCAAGTAAATTGTGCGTAGAAGACCAAATCTTAATGACATTATCCTATTTGCGAGAATATCCTACTTTTTTTCATTTGGGAATTAAATGGGGTATTAATGAATCAAATGCTTATCGAATTGTAATTAGAACTGAGAAAGCTTTAATAAATTCAGGTTTATTTAATTTACCGGGCAAAAAAAGTCTTTATCAAAATCAAATTCAGGAGATAGAAACTGTAGCGGTGGATGTGTCAGAGCATGAAATAGAGCGTCCAAAAAAAAAGCAAAAGAAATATTATAGTGGCAAGCAAAAATATCATACAATAAAATCGCAAGTTTTAGCCAACACAAAAAGTACCGAAATAATATGTACAGCTTTTAGTAACGGAAAAACGCATGATTGTAGTTTGTTTAAAAAAAGCAAGATGGGGAGGAATAAAGAACTTGAACTTTTAGGTGATAAAAGTTATCAAGGAATCAAAAAGATTCATAATAATAGTAGAACCCCTCTCAAAAAAACCAAGAATAAAGAACTGACTCAAGCAGAAAAAGTTTGAAATCGCCAACTGGCAAAAGAAAGAATTATTATTGAAAATATACATCGAAGTTTAAATATATTTAGAATACTTTCATCCAGATATCGGAATCAAAGAAGGCGCTTCGGATTAAGATTTAATTTGATCGCTGGTATTGATAATTATGAACTTTATTTAAAGACTAAATTAGATATCGCCTGAGACTTTCGCAAGAGATCTAATGAATTCTTGAGTCATATCTAAGAGGACTTTAGCTTTTACAGGACTTACGCAGGCCCACTATATATAGTGTGCCAAAAAAGGAATCTCCTTTTTCTCTCATCAAGAGTGAGCCTCGCGAGATTAAAAACTTGCTGGCTCAAAAAATCACCAATTCTTCTGTTTAACAAGATATAGCATAGGGAAGGATAGTGGTCGGACTAACTATATAGAAACATTTAATAATAGTTTGATACAAAGAATATATGGTCGTAATCAAAAAAATACCACTTTAAAATACTCTCCTATATTAGAGGCAGCTCTTTGGTATTTTATTGATGAGTATAACGCCTCTGCTTAGCGCAGGTTTATCCTGCACTGATTATCACGAAAATTGAGCAGAGATAGAAGAAGAGTTAGTGGCCCAAGAATCGGAATATGAGCGTTGGGCAGCATTAAATAGGGTTTGCTGAATAATCGATCGCAAACTAAGAACAGAAGCGATCGATATATTCAAACTCGGGTGCATCTCACTTTGGCGAATATGTCGCAAAAGGGTTAAAATGGAAAAGCTAGTAAAATTGCCAAAAAATATGA
>NZ_JAUBPU010000065.1:0-31407 GCF_036700885.1 Microcoleus sp. S13_B4 | reverse complement strand
GAATTTTCAAGTTGAAGCTTCATCCCTAGCCAAAGAAGTAGCCCGGTTTTTTCAAGCTCACCCGCTGCTTCCGGGAGTTATCTTGACCGTAAAAGGCGAATTTTTAGGGATGATATCGCGCAGGCGATTTATGGAACGCATGAGCCGCCCTTACGGGCTAGATACATTTGCTGGCCGACCAATTATGGCTTTGTATCAAATAGCTCAAACTGATATTTTGATTTTACCAGGAGTAGCCTTAATTGTCGTGGCAGCTCAGCGAGCCATGCAGCGGCAGCCCGAACTGGTTTACGAGCCGATTGTTGTGCAGTTAGAACCTCAAGTTTACCGACTGTTAGACGTGCATCAAGTATTGGTAGCTTTATCCCAAATTCACCAACAAGCTACTGGATATATTAGGGAACTTTATTACAACTTATCGCTCACGCAATCCGAGCTAGAAGCAGCTAATTCTCAATTAAAAGCAGCTAATTCCGAATTGTATCGCCTTGCGAACTCAGATGGTTTAACTCAGATTGCCAACCGCCACTGTTTTAACAAATACTTACAGAAAAAATGGCGAGAATTGGGAGAAGCAGCAGCAGAAATATCTTTAATTTTATGCGATGTTGACTTTTTTAAGACATACAACGATACTTACGGACATCAGGCGGGAGATGCTTGCTGGCAGCAGGTAGCCCAAGCTATTTTGGCAGCGGTAAATTACTCAGCAGGCGCAGTTTCCGGGGAGACTCTGGTAGCTCGTTACGGAGGTGAAGAATTTGCGGTAATTTTACCCCGCACTTCGTCTGAAATAGCTGTTTGGATTGCAGAGCAAATTCGAGTTTGGGTAAAAGAACTAGAAATCGAACACCTTAATTCAGCGGTGTGTTCTTTCGTGACGCTGAGTTTGGGAGTAGCGAGTACGTTTCCTCAGCCCGAAACTTCTCAGGAAAATCTACTTGCAGCGGCAGACCGCGCGCTTTATCAAGCTAAAGACAAAGGGCGCGATCGAGTAATTTTAGATGCCGATGAATTTTAGATTGGAAAATCGTTTCCATCATAGATTATCTGGCAAATCGCCGATCGACCTGCCGATGCTAGTCAGCAATTTCTCCAAAGCTTTCATCTGCTTGACGGTGAACGTCGGCACATTCTTTCCCAACTCCCAACGACTGATTGTTTGCGACGAAACGCCAGGCTCTCGCGCCCAATCTTTCTGACTCATCTCCAGTTCTTCCCTGAGCTTCTTCAAATGCGACTCTTCATCTTCAGGTCGCGGAACGGGCTTTTTCGGCATAACTTCGATCGCAGATTTTTCCGATCAGATGCTTAAACATCTTACTCCCTTCCTCGGAGAAGATTATCTACTTGTGATTCTTCCTGACTCTTCCTTCGCGTTTTTCGCGTCTTCGCGGTTCAATCATACTAATTTTTCCGACCCGAAAACAGTAATTAAACAACAAACAGATCACGGAAGGGTAAGGCGCATAGCTGGAAAGGCGCGATCGCTCCTATTGTCATTTGAAAAGTTATCGGGCGATCGTCCCGTGCCTACAAAGACTAGCACCAAGCACGCTCCGCCGTCCAGTGTCTGTCTGAAGATTCATAAATCCTCAACCCATCCAACCCGGCATTTTGGATCATCTCCTCAACTTCATCCAGCGTAAATGCTGCTTGCAGCGAATCGCTGAATAACTGTTTCTGATGCGCGTTGCAATCTCCCGCATACAGATTAACTAAATTATCCCTGATTTCCGCTTTTTCCGGCCGCAGCAAATCCCGCAAAAAAATTGCTCCCTGCGGCTTCAACACCCGCTTGACTTCCTGCAAAAATGGCAGCGGATCGGGCAAATGGTGGATAATGCTGTTGGAAATCACCATGTCAAAATAACTGTCTGGATACGGCATTGCCTTAGCATCAATTAATTCGAGACTGATTTGCGATCGCACGCCGGCCTTTTCCACATTTTCTGCCCCGACTTTCAGCATATTTGCCGACAAATCGATGCAAGTCAATTTCCATGCTGGCCGGAGTTGACAAAGGGCTATCGGAATTCTCGCCGTACCCGTCCCCGCATCCAAAACGTTTCCAAAAACCGGCCCCAACGCCGCAGCACTCTTAGCAAAAGCAGTATTAACCTCAGTAAAGTCCATCGAATCGTATTCGATCGCCTCTTCCAAGGAATCCATCACTTCCGGTTCCAAAACTCGCTGCATAAAACTTATCTCGTTATCTGGCATTTCCATATAGGGGTTCAGTTTCGCCTGCAAAAGCTCGACTAACTCCGGTTCCATATATTCGTAGTTGTCCGGGATTTGCAGGCAAATAACTTTCTTGCCTTCGAGACTTTCGGGAAATTTGCTGCGAAGTCGATCGCCATGCTTCTTCTCCATCACAAATATCAAATCTGCCCAACCGACAAGACCCTCAGTAACTCTAATTCTTGCACCTTTTTCCGTTCCAGCCGATCGCACGCTGTAGCCGCTAACGTTCTCGCATATCTTCTCGGCAGTCAAACTCCTCCACTTATTCTGACTGCACACAAACAATATCTTGATTTTATCCATCTAGACACAATTACAAAATTCTATGTTTATCGTGGCACGGGCGTCCCGCCTGTGCTTCCGAAGCGGTTAAAAATTTCTTTCTAATTTTCCCTCGCTCGCACCTTGCATACCACAAATACTGTATTTTGTCAAAATTGGCAAAATCTCCGTTACAATTCTTAAACCATAAAATGCGGACTTTGCATAAATAATTGCACTAATTACATTTGAAGAGGTTGCTAATTTTATGAATTAAGTAGGTTTCAGCGTCACCAAGTCAAATTAGTCATAATGCCCCTGGATTGTGAAAATCCTACCACAAGCCTCAAAGCAAGTAAATAGGTAAAATAATTGAGAATGAAGTCAATAATTTCGGTCGTATTTAGATTTTCTTAAGAATTGAGGACTCAAAATAGATCGAACATTTAAAACTAAATCGACTTTTAGATTGTTTTTGCTTATAAAACAAGCTGGAATTGCCCCGAAGACCGATCGACCCTCAACAATAGATACAGATGCTCGATCGCCCAATGGCATCCAACCAAACTCGATCGAACTCTGCTAGAATTAGTAAAACGAAGTCGTTATGAGTTTAAGTAAATAGCTATGACCAACGAAACCGTAGAAAACCTAGTAATTATCGGCTCAGGCCCTGCAGGCTATACAGCAGCAATCTACGCAGGTCGGGCAAACCTGAAACCCGTAGTGTTTGAAGGTTACCAAGCGGGAGGCGTCCCCGGCGGTCAACTGATGACCACCACAGAAGTAGAAAACTTTCCCGGTTTCCCTGAAGGGATCACCGGGCCGCAGCTCATGGATCGAATGAAAGCTCAAGCAGCGCGCTGGGGTGCAGAATTATACACAGAAGATGTAACTTACGTAGATTTGAGCCAGCGTCCGTTTACAGTGCGCTCAGAAGACAGAGAAATCAAAACCCACACGATAGTAATCGCTACAGGCGCGACCGCCAAACGGCTGGGGCTGCCTAGCGAACACGTATTTTGGAGTCACGGCATTTCGGCCTGTGCGATTTGCGACGGCGCTACCCCAATTTTTAAAGGAGTAGATTTAGCTGTCATCGGCGCGGGCGATACCGCAGCGGAAGAATCTATTTATTTGACAAAATACGGCTCTCACGTACATATGCTGGTGCGGCGCGATCAAATGCGCGCCAGCAAAGCCATGCAAGACCGAGTGCTGAGCAATCCCAAAATTACCGTGCACTGGAACACCGAAGCAGTGGATATTTTGGGCGAAGCGGGCGGCAAAATGGACGGGGTGAGGCTTAGAAATATCGAGACGGGCGCCGAGAGCGATTTGCTGGTGAAAGGATTGTTTTATGCGATCGGTCACACTCCCAACACTCAACTGTTCCAAGGTCAGCTAGAACTCGACGAAATAGGCTATATCGCCACCAAACACGGTTCGGTAGAAACCAGCGTCGAGGGAGTTTACGCCGTCGGCGACGTACAAGACCACGAGTTCCGCCAAGCAATCACCGCCGCCGGCAGCGGTTGTATGGGTGCGATGCTGGCAGAACGTTGGCTGTCAGTCAACGGTTTAACCCAGGAATTCCATCAAACCCAGGAATCCGAGCAACCCACAGCAGCGCCGGAAGCTCAAAAAGTACGCAAAACCAGCGAGAACTTTGATATCAAAGACACGCGCCACGAAGGAGGTTATGCTTTGCGGAAGTTGTTCCACGATAGCGATCGACTGATTGTGGTCAAATATGCTGCTCCGAGTTGTGGGCCTTGCCACAGCCTCAAGCCGATTTTGAGCAAAGTAGTAGATGAGTTCGAGGGCAAAATCCACTACGTGGAAATTGACATCGAAGAAGATCCAGAAATTGCTGAAAATGCTGGCGTGATTGGTACGCCGACGATTCAGTATTTCAAAGACAAAGATTTGGTAGCTGAGCTCAAAGGAGTTAAGCCGAAAAGCCAGTACCGCGAGTTAATTACCAGTAATTTGTAGGAATTCGATCAATTTTAGATTTGAGGTGTGCCAAGAGAGATTTAACCTAAACTCAAATTGCGTTCCACCTGTCAAGAACCCGGTTTCTCCCCTGCGCGCCAGTCCCGTGCAGGAGATAAATCGGGTTTTTTTTTAGCCCCATCGCGCGAAAAAACCCGGTTTGTCGCGAGTGTTTGGCGAATAAGAAAGAGGATTTTTGAGTGTTCCGGGTTTTTTCGCCTGAGTCCTACTAAAATCTAAAAGTCTTTCTTATATTGGTCGATCGTAATTATGGCTCAAAGCCGCCTCCGACTACCACGATTTCTCAACAGTGCCTCACCGTCAAGCCTGTCCATGAAAATGATGTGGGCAGGTTTGACAATAACGGCCGTGTTTATATTAGTAGCCACCTTGTCTCCAGCTATGCAAGCTTGGGGATGGCTGCAAAATCCTACCGAGGCTTTGATTAACCCCATCCACGAACCGCCGTCGGGGAATTATTGGTTTGGTACTAGCCGCAGCGGCTACGATGTGTTTTCCCGCACGCTGTTTGCTTCTCGGGCCGCTTGGCAAGTGGTGATTTTAGCCACATCTTTGAGTTTGTTTATCGGTGTGCCGCTGGGTTTGGTTAGCGGTTATTTGGGCGGTAAGCTCGATCGAGTGTTGTTATTTTTAATGGATACAATTTATACTTTGCCGGGGCTACTACTTTCTTTGACGCTAGCGTTTGTAGTAGGAAAAGGAGTTTTGAATGCTGCGATCGCCCTGAGCATTTCCTACATCCCTCAATACTACCGCGTCGTCAGGAATCACACCGTCAGCGTCAAAACCGAATTATTTGTCGAAGCCGCGCGAGCAATGGGTGCTGACACTTGGACAGTGCTTTCCCGCTACTTGTTTCTGAATGTGATTCAGAGTGTACCGGTGCTGTTTGCGCTCAACGCTGCCGATGCAATTTTAACATTAGGAGGTTTGGGATTTCTTGGATTAGGACTTCCCGAAGCAACTCCCGAATGGGGACACGACTTGCGTTTAGCTTTAGATGCGCTACCTACTGGCATTTGGTGGACAGCTTTGTTTCCCGGTTTGGCTATGACTTTAATGGTGGTGGGATTATCTTTGGTGGGAGAAGGATTAAACGAGTTTGTTAACCCTCGCCTGCGGAATCAGCAGTAATCTGTCTCGCGGTTAAATTAAGTTCGCAGTCAGGACTTTAGTGCTTATTCACAAATATAAAAAAACTGAAGTCCTGACTACAAACACGCACTATAAAGAGATGTTAATCTCGGCCCAATTAATTACTAAATCTTTCTCTTAAGAAGGTTAATTCTTTCTAATAAGCTGTCGCGCATTTAAATTGTATATTCAGGGCGGGCGTCCCGCCCACCCCACAAGACTTGAATTTTTTTAGACATACAATTTAAATGCCGCAACAGCTTAAATCTTCGTTGGGTTGTCAATATAAAGAGGGATCGGAAATTTTTCTTGATAGCTTCATCCCCTAACGGTCAAGCCACATAATTTAAACCAGAGGAGAGGATAAAGCGAGACTCTGTGCTTTCGGAGGACACGCTGTAAATAATAACAAAATTTTGAGCATCGCACCCGCGTCCTACCACTCCACATCTTTAAGTGCATCCTGCAGCTTATGCCTTCTCTAACAATAGCAAGCACATCGCTAACTGGGTAAATTTTTCTTCCCTGGCGGACTTATCATCGGCCGACAGTTGCAGCAACGCCCGCTGTGGCTTTTGTTTCGTCTGCTTGAAATTATCAAGACAATTCGGGAATGCTACCTAAAATTGATTGAGGGGCTTTATGGAATCTTCACAGTGTCACGGTATATTTAAAGGAATCGTGAAGTTATACTTCCGGGAGATGGCGAATTGTGTGGTTTGTGAGAAAAAGTGCGATCGCGCAAGTGCGAACCGAAAGCAAAAAAAATTTAGAGAAGTCCGCAGCCGAGAGTTGCGCGGCGGGTTAACTCTCAGTAGAATTTATCCGGGTGGTTTTTGCCATTGACGCGACAAACTCGTGTCGAACTGCTTAAATAAGAATGTGACGTTAAGAACTTAATGTGATTTAACGTGAAAATTAAACCCAATTTCTGAGATTTGAGCTAACTTAACAATGAAAGCCCCTGTTGCACTACTCAACCCGCAACGCTTCATTTGGGGTCAGAGTCGGTCTCTAATCCAGAGTGGCCGGCTTAAAACTAAAGCTACGAGCTTTATTCAATCGCACATTGCGTATGATTCAATTCAGGGAAACAGGGTAATGATGGGTGTATCTACACGGATTGTATTGGTTCCAATTTGGGCAACTCAAAAATTGTCTGCTAACTGTCTGGCCAACTACGCCGCAGCCGTTCACCCAGATATACGCAGAAAACAGCGCCGTTTGATCGTGCCAAAGTTTTTGCGGGCCGTTCTCAGGATTTAGCAGAGCCGGACATGAGTTAGTATTGTCAAGCTAAGCTGACAGAGTTTTCCTAGTTCTTGACCAACAATGGAAAACAACTTCCATTTTTTGTGAGAAAGGCTACAATCGGGAAGGTCTTTGCAATATCCGATTCTCCCCGTTTGGTGCTTAAACGCTCTGCTGTTGCATTTGAGGCAGCAGACTAGCATCCAAGGTGGCGAAAATTTGCCGTGCAACTGTCATGTCTGACAACCAGAGTCAAAGCAAGGCGAATAAAAAGTTCGACACCTCCAATACAAAAGTTAGAGGGTTCCGTGCCGGAAAACTTGTACGGGTAAAAGCTCGAAGTACCGAGTAAAAAAGCCAGTATTTTTGGAAGTGCGATCGATCGCATTTCATGGTTTGCTTCTCTGGGCAAGATATCACAGATGATGTGGTCACTCGCTCCGAAAAAAAAAGCCGCACGCTCAATCCCAGGTCGCGATGTTAAAATCTGCGCTCAATTGAAGGCGCTGGCTGCTTCAAACCAGAACTCGAACTTTGACTGATAAAACTGGTGCAGTTTCGGTAACAGATTCAGCTAGCAGACCGAAAATCCCACTATTTTTTCCTGCGGGAATGTCAATACTGGCTAACTTGTCTAAACTACAAACAGACACTATTCCACTGTTATTTATTCTTTAATTCAGGAGCATGAGGAAGACGGCATGATCCAGGCTAACACCGTACTCGAAACCACAATTACACCGGAAATGGAAACAATCGAGTTGCTTCGGAGCGCCGAAAGCGTTCTACCTGAGAGCGAGTTAGAACTCTTTATCGACGAAGAAGACGATAGAGAAGAATTCTTAGACTCTCAATCTGAGGAAGACCCTAAATCTGGCAAAGGCGCCAAAGCCCGCCGTCGGGCACAGGCTAAGAAAAAGCATTATACTGAAGACTCTATTCGTCTTTACCTGCAAGAAATCGGTCGGATTCGACTGCTGCGAGCTGACGAAGAGATTGAACTAGCCCGCAAGATTGCAGATTTGCTGGAATTAGAGCGAGTTCGAGAACAACTGCTCGAAGAGTATAACCGCGAACCCAAAGACAGCGAATGGGCTAATGCTGTAGATATGGCACTCCCTGCATTCCGTCACCGACTCCACGTCGGCCGTCGGGCAAAGGAGAAAATGGTGCAATCAAACCTGCGTTTGGTGGTGTCGATCGCCAAAAAATACATGAATCGCGGTTTGTCTTTCCAAGATTTGATTCAGGAAGGCTCCTTGGGTCTGATCCGGGCCGCTGAAAAATTCGATCACGAAAAAGGCTACAAGTTTTCAACCTACGCAACTTGGTGGATACGTCAAGCCATCACCCGGGCCATAGCCGATCAATCGCGCACTATCCGCCTGCCGGTTCACCTTTACGAAACCATTTCGCGGATCAAGAAAACTACCAAACTCCTGTCTCAGGAAATGGGTCGCAAGCCTACGGAAGAAGAAATTGCTACCCGCATGGAGATGACGATCGAGAAGTTGCGGTTCATTGCTAAGTCCGCACAGTTGCCCATCTCTCTAGAAACTCCGATCGGCAAAGAGGAAGACTCTCGTCTGGGAGACTTTATTGAATCTGACGGGGAAACACCCGAAGATCAAGTCTCGAAAAACTTGCTCAGGGAAGACTTAGAAAGCGTTTTGGATACTCTCAGCCCCCGAGAACGGGATGTACTGCGACTGCGTTACGGCTTAGATGACGGACGGATGAAGACCTTGGAGGAAATTGGTCAAATCTTTAACGTCACTCGTGAGCGAATTCGCCAAATCGAGGCTAAAGCCCTGCGGAAGTTGCGCCATCCCAACCGGAACAGCATCTTAAAAGAATATATCCGCTAGAGTAATTTGCTAGCATCACCCAAAAGAGTGATTCGCACTCTTTTTTTTGGGGGGGAGACCCCCCGCCCCGGTTTGGGCTATAGCTGTTAAATTTTGTGCTGCTAACTGCCCGGAGCAAGTGGCTATTTGCTGGCAAAATCGCGCTGCCAAAATTTAGGGAGTCCGTTACGGAACTCCCCAGCTTTGCAGTGTCACAAAAGTCTTAACTAGAAAATTACATCAGACCCCAAAAGTGAAGCAGGCCTTGACCGGAAACCAATTCGATTATGACAGCGGCAGAGAAACCAATCATCGCCAAACGACCGTTCCAATTTTCGGCTCCTTCGCTGAAGCCCCACTTCCAAGCGTTGCGTTTTTGTTCTTGCATAGTGCGAACTCCTTTAGTTAACTTTTGTAAGGCTTATGTAAATTAATATAACAGTGACTTGCCAAAAGTGCAATTTTGTGGATAGTGAGAGCGGTGATAACGGTCGATCGACCTTTATGATTTTGCCTAACGAGGAAAAATAGCTAACTCAGTATCAGGGTCAAACAAGTGAATTTTGTCCTGGGCAATGGCCAGCCAAAGCTCCTCGCCAACACGGATCGATCGCTCAGGAGGAACCCGCACTTGCATCCGCACGGCAGGAGCATCCGTCAAACAGACCCGCAAATAAGTTTCGTGTCCCAAAGCCTCTACAATTTCCACTTGAACCGACAGATTTTTCGTAGCAGGAGGGTGAATGCTCAGATGTTCCGGCCGGATGCCCAAAATTAGCCCTCGCCCGTCATATTGTTGTAGATTTTTGGCCCAAATATCCGGTAAAGTAAAGCGAAATTGCGGATGAGAAATCAACAGCGGGGCAGTAAATTGCACCGGCAAAAAATTCATCGGCGGAGAACCGATAAACTCAGCAACAAAAAGATTAGCCGGCTTGTTGTAAAGTTCTAGAGGTTGAGCTACTTGCTGGATCTGGCCGGCATTCATAATAGCAATGCGGTCGCCCATAGTCATCGCCTCAGTTTGGTCGTGAGTCACATAAATAGTTGTAGTTCCCAACTGCCGCTGCAACTGCACAATTTGCGATCGAGTTTCCGCCCTCAATTTCGCATCAAGATTCGATAGCGGTTCGTCCATCAAAAAGACTTCAGGATTCCGAGCCATCGCCCTACCCAAAGCTACCCGCTGCTTTTGCCCTCCCGAAAGTTGTTTCGGCAAGCGATTTAAAAGAGATTCTATTTGCAATAATTCAGCTACCTTCAGGACTCGTTCTCCTACTGCCTTTTCCCGTTCCGATAAATAGCGCAAACCCCGAGGCAGCTTGCGAGTTGCTCCTACTAAAAAGTCCTCCCCTAAAGCATATATTCGCTCGTTGTTTAAAGTATTAGAAGCTAAATAATTAATAACCTCTTTGACCTGATTCCTGATTTTTTCGGCCTTATCCGTGCTTCCTTCTTCTTTTTCTGTCTCTTCTCCCTTCTCTCGGGTTTCTTCTAGCTCCTTCTTTATAGCTGCTTCCTTTTCCCTTTTCCCTTGTTCCTTCTTCCTTCTATCAGTTACACTTGTACTGAGCGAAGTCGAAGTATCCCTTAGATCCCGTACAGTGCTCGTTGCCGAACTTCCTTCTTCTTTCTCCCTTTCCGAGCGACGCAATCCAAAGGCGAGATTATCGTAAACTGTTAAGTGAGGATAGAGAGCATAATTTTGAAATACCATAGCGATATTTCGGTCTTTAGGAGGCAAATCGTTAAGGAGCCGATCGCCAACCCAAATATGGCCGGCCGTCAAGACTTCCAAACCGGCGATCGATCGCAGCAAAGTACTTTTTCCGCAGCCAGAAGGCCCCACCAACACCATAAATTCCCCGTCTTCGACAGTGAGGTTAATTCGCCGCAAAACGCTGTTATACCTTGAGCCAGGGGCCTCCGGCGAGACACTTTCTGCGAAGCTGTTGGCTGCTTTTTCCTGTTCTCCTTGGCGGAGTGGAAAACTTTTGTAGATATTTTCTAATACAACTTGCGCCATCAAACAATTTTAGATTTTAGATTTTAGATTTTAGATTGGGCATGGGGCATGGGGCATTGGTAATTGAGATATTCAAGGAAGGAGGAAGTTCGGTAACGAGCAGTGTACAGGATTTAAATGATTTAACGGATGGATGTTGAAGTCAGAAATCAGATGGAAGAAGTCAGATTAATTCCCCAATGCTCCATGCCAATGCCCAATGCCCAATGCCCAATGCCCAATGCCCAATGCCCAATGCCCAATGACTATTGACTGCTGATAACTTTGATAATTTTTTCACCCGGATTGAGGTCAAAAACTCGATCGCCCGCAGCATCTTTCCCCCAAAAAGCTATAGCATCAGTAGCCGATCGCAGCCAGCGGCCGCTTGTAGTAAAAATTTTAACATCCGTACCCGGAACAGCCCGTAGCAAGCCAACTAAAGCATCTTTAGGCTCTGCAAAGCGAAAAGCTTGAGTGCCAATTTCGCCGCGGTTAGTAAGTCTGACAGAACCCGCAGGCATTCGTTTTGCCCAACCCAACTCCGAAAATAGCACCAGACTGTCGTCTGGGTCGAGAGTTATGCAACCCACCAACTGTTCCTGCTTCCGCAACCTGGTTACTTGAGAACCCTGGGCGCTGCGGCCCATTGGAGGAAGTTGTTCGTCATCGACATCAAACCGGAGGACTCGGCCTCCTGAAGTTGCCACCGCCACTTGCTCGCCAACTTTGCTCAGACTCGCGCAGCGTAACTGATCGTCCTCCTTGAGTTTAACAACAGTAACGCCGCGATTAGTCAAATCAGCAAATTCCTGCATCGGCAAACGCTTAATTTTCCCTTGCTGAGTCAGAGTTACTAAATCCGCCGCTTCCGAATTTTCCGGCAAAATAAAGTGTCCCACTGTGATTTCCGAAAAAGCGCGACCGGCACTTTCTTTAGTAGCACTCGGCGACAATAAACCGACGATCGGCGTTCCCCGGTCTTTAGGGCTACTATTAGGAATATCCGCGACTTTCAGCGGGTAAGCTTTGCCGTTAGGAGTTAAGACGACCAAAGTGCGATCGGTTTTTGTCAGATTTGCCGTCACAATAAAATCTTCATTTTTTTCTAAAGCTGGAACCGATTTTTCCCGACTTTTCGAGCGCGGACGTTCCCCCGGCGGCACTCGTCGCACGTACTGCTTGTGCGTAAATTCAACAATAGTTTCCTCGGCCTCTAGAACGGGCAATAAGTTAGGCTGAATCGTGGCCGGCGACAACGGTTTCACCGCAGAATTCTTCTTACCGGAAACTTGTGGTTCGGCGTTTCCCGCGCGTCCGGTTTCCTTGGCGAATTTAGTGCGGCGGGGGTCAGCGTACTTGCGTTTGAGCGATCGAAATTCCTTCTTCAAAGCCTTCAAAAGTTCGCGCCTGTCGCTCAACAACCGCTGCAATTCTTGAATATTTCCCATCAACTCATCAAACTCCGACTGCAAATTTTGCCTTTCCAAACCAGTCAATCGGCGCATCGGCATCGCCAAAATCGCATCAGCTTGACTTTCGCTCAAATTGAGCCGAACTTGCAAAGTTTGCTTAGCAGTAGTGCCGTCAGGAGAATTTCTGAGAATGTCGATCGCTGTATCGAGATTTGTCAAAGCCAACATTAAGCCTTGGACAATATGACAGCGGCGTTCGGCAGCTTGCAACTCGTAATTGTACCGGCGGGTAAGAGTCACCTCCCGGAAATCCAAAAATTCCTGCAACAATTGTCTGAGCGTCAACTGTCGGGGTTGACCGTTGACAATTGCCAGCAAAATAGCGCCAAAATTTGTTTGCAGGTCAGTTTGTTGGTAAAGGCGAGCGAGAACCGCTTCTGGCGTAAATTCCCGCTTGAGTTCAATCACAACTCGAATGCCTTCGCGATCGCTCTCGTCACGCAAATCAGAAATACCGTCAAGGCGACCAGCATTGACCAACTCCGCCACCTTTTCAATCCAAGCCGCCTTATTTACCTGAAACGGAAACTCCGTCACAACGATCGCCGTTTTAGTACGCACCTTGCGATTACCTGGCACCTCTTCCACCCCGGCCACACCCCTGACCGCAATGCTGCCTCGACCCTTAGTGTAGGCGTCAACAATGCCCTCTGTAGCAACGATTTCCCCTCCGGTTGGAAAATCCGGACCCGGAATCAGTTCTATCAACTTCTCGTCCGATAGTTCCGGGTTTTCAATCAAAGCAATTAAACCGTCTACCACCTCTCCCAAATTGTGCGGCGGGATATTAGTTGCCATCCCCACAGCAATGCCCGTACAGCCGTTGAGTAACAGAAACGGCAACTGAGCAGGCAGCGCCGTCGGTTCCTGCTGGGAACTGTCAAAGTTAGCAGTAAAATCAACAGTTGCATCGCCGACTTGGGTTAGCATAGCTTCGTGGGCGATCGGTGCCAGCCTAGTTTCCGTATAGCGCATAGCAGCCGCCGGATCATTGTCCACCGAACCGAAATTGCCGTGACCCGCCAGTAAAGGATAGCGGCTCGAAAACTCCTGAACCATGCGTACCAGAGCGTCGTAAACCGATTGGTCGCCGTGGGGATGATATTTTCCCAAAACATCTCCAACTACCCGGGCGCACTTACGGTAAGGTCGGTCTGGCGTCAGACCGAGTTCGTGCATCGCATATAAAATTCGACGGTGAACTGGTTTTAAACCGTCGCGGACATCAGGCAAAGCTCGCCCGACGATCACACTCATGGCATATTCGAGGTACGATTGCTGCATCTCGGCGTGCAGAGGCGTAGAAATTACTTGCCCGGAAAGTAGGTTGAGTTGTTTAGCCATGAGTCCTTGTGTCCGTTAATTCCTGAGTGAAAACAGCCTCTGTCAATAATGCCGAGGTTCCCTGTCTCGATTGAAAAGCCTTTGCCGCAGGCGAACCGAAAGTTCGACCCAACCGCCCATTTGAAGAATAAAAATAAACTTAACTTGTGAAAGCAGAATCAGAGTCCCGAAGACGGGAAACATTTGCCTCTTACTCTCCACTCTTACCCTAACCTCTATGTTGCCGACCTTTGCGCCTACCTGTCTATTTACCTTCTGCCGTGAGAAGGTTGATTCACAGGAGAACACGGAATGCCAGAAACTCAGAACGTAGTGATGCTGTAGCTCTTCCTAGGAAAGCGTCACGAGGGACTTGAGTCCCCGTCAATCTATGATAGAATTTAATTGCAATTAGGAATAACCATCTACACGAAGAAATATTCTATTCAGGAGAAACCCCAGATTGAGATCGTCTCGGTACAACCGTAGCGTGGATCAAGCAGCAATGGTAGAAGATCGAGCTTACCGTATTTTGGCAAGCGTGAAAGACTCCGAAAGTATTAAAAAAGAAAAGTAAGCGGAATTGGAATACCTCTGGTACTGGTATCTGTTCTGATCGTGTAGAGGCAACTGGACTATGAGTGAAGTCCAAGTTTTGGGCTTATTCAACCATAGAGCGTGGCCGTGACTCGCTGAGAGTCTCAAAAATGCCGATATTGATGAATTCATCAGTCAAAAGCTCTCCGGGCGATATCTCCTAGTCTGACATCCTGTTGCTCAACGGAAGCGTCGATATTTTAAGCCGTTTTGAGGGGTTAAAACTGAGAATTTGGAATCTCCAGCATTCCCCGCCAGATTCGCTACTCCGAATGCTGTGGCGACGGGAGGATGTGAATAAACATGGCTTGATTCTAATTAGGAGGAAGGAAAATAATTATCACACATTCCCGACTCTAATACCCGTTAAAAAAATAATGCAACTGTAGGCCCGTGATCCAAACTGATATCCAGTCAATCAGTTCCCATCTAAAATCTAAAATCTAAAATCTAAAATCTAAAATTTAAAATCTAAAATCTAAAATGGTAGAAGCCGCAGGCTTGACCGAAAGAGAGGATACTATAAGTCCAGGACGCACGGGGAGTCAGAAACCGGGTTTTTTCATAGCAATAGTTCGTTATAGCCCGCCGAAACTCAAAAACCCGGTTGCGAGGCGTCGTCCATGCGTCCTGGATTGTACTAGAAACCTGCTATCTGAGAATCTGGAGACTCTCACCAGTGCCAGGTCTAGTTATAAAAAAGAACTAAACTGTCTGTGTGTAGTAGTCTAAATGATGGTACTGGATGCTTCTAAGCATCTGTAAACCCTCTCACAGCTAGTGGCTCAAGGATATACATACGGGTTTTGCAGGGTTCCCGGCTGATGGCGCTAAAAACTCTGCATTTTTGACGGGGAATGTAGTCCCCGTGTCGTGTTCCTCTTTGGACTAAAGTCACAAAGTTTCTATACTTCCCATATTTATTTATGAAAACCGTTCTGATTGTAGAGGACGATTTGGTTAATGCTCGGGTTTTTTCCAAAATTCTGACTAAGCGGGGGGGCTTAGCCGTGAAGCACACGGAAAATGTTGAAGAGGTGATGCAGATTGCTGCCAACGGCGAAGCGGATTTGATTTTAATGGATGTGTCTCTTTCGCGCAGCGTGTACCAGGGCAAATCTGTTGACGGCATTAAGATTACTCAACTGCTCAAAGCTGACCCGCAAACGGCATCGCTGCCGATTATTTTGGTGACTGCTCACGCGATGGCTGGTGATAAAGAAACATTTCTGGATCAAAGCGGTGCCGACGGTTACATCTCTAAACCTGTGGTAGACCATCAAGAGTTTGTTAATCAAATCAAGGCTTTGTTGCCTGATTGAGTGAAGCATACATCAAGAAGGAATAAGAAGGAAGAAGGAAAAAGGAAGAAGGAAGAAAGAATTGTTTGTTTGAACCAACAAACAATAAAAACTCTAGAATTACAAAGTTTGCTTAAACTCTGAATCTTCCTTCTTCCTTCTTCCTTTCGATGTCCCATCGCACACTGCTATGAGTTCGGACGGTTAATTAGTGAGGAAAAATTTGAGATTTTTCAACTCATGAAATCGAAGTGTGCGTTGCGGCGACGAATCAAATTATCCTCAGCGAGCGCAACGCTTTTCACTCATTCATGCAATCTCAAAACTATGATTAGTCTTCGTCCTCATCGAAGTCAAAACCGATATCATCCTCATCGTCAACATCGGGTCCCAAGGCATCATCCTCAGTCTCAGCGACAAAATCGTCCTCATCAACCTCAACTTCCTCAAAATCCTCATCAGCCTCAAGCTCTGACCCGCGCCCGATCTCAAAACCGCTCTCGATCGTATAAGCGCGGCGCGCAGTACGGTCATCAAGTACCACATCCTCCTGTAAATCGTGGATGTCGTCATCAAACACAGCACCATCAAAACCCGCATCCTGAACCCCAGCATCTTCGTAGGCATTGAACCCAGTACCCGCAGGAATCAGGCGGCCGATAATCACATTTTCCTTGAGTCCGCGCAGCCAGTCAGACTTACCTTCGATCGCAGCCTCAGTCAACACCCGCGTAGTCTCCTGGAACGAAGCAGCGGAAATAAAGCTATCAGTATTCAGCGAAGCCTTAGTAATCCCCAGCAACACCGGAGTATAATCCGCCGGGGCTCCACCAGTAATTGACATCGCCTCATTCACCTGCTCAACCTGCCGCAATTCTACCAACTCACCGGGGAGCATAGTAGTATCGCCGCCATCTTCCATCCTGACTTTGTTGGTCATCTGGCGGACAATCACCTCGATGTGCTTGTCGGAAATATCTACGCCTTGAGACTGATAAACCGACTGCACCTCATTCACCAAAAACGTCTGTACCTGTTGGAAACTCTCCAAAGCAGCCTCAAAAGTAGACTGCCGCTCCTTGAGCACGTGGAAGAACACCTCCAGAATTTCGTGAGGGTTAGCAGGCCCGTCGGTCAAAGCTTCGGCGACGCCTACGCGCTGTCCGTCGGAAACGATCGGGTTTTGACCAGGCAACAAAGGATACTCCTCAATCCGGCCATCATCCTCAATCACCGCAAGTTCCACAACATCGTCATCCGTAACCACGCGAGCCGTCCCCGGCCGCTTGGCTAAAATACAGGCTTCCTTCGGCTTCCGCCCTTCGAGAAGTTCCTCAATCCGTGGCAAACCCTGAATGATATCCCCAGTCTTTGCCCGCTCAAACACCAGAATCACCAAATTGTCACCCCGCTGCACTAAGTCGCCGTCGTCTACGTGCAGCACCGCACCGGCCGAAACCCGGTAAGGACGAGCCACCCGGAGCAAGAGTTTCGCCGATTCTGTCTCCGACGCAGGTACAACCTTCACAACTTGGCCGGACTCTTCTAGAACAACCCCCGGAGCTATTTCGGTACCAGCCACCAGCAGTTGACCCGGACTCACATCCGGCGTACCCGCCACAGAGATCGAAATAGAATCCGCATCTCGCATCACCAACAGTCGGCGCACTGGTTCGCCATGCCCCTCACGGATGCCGCGAACGATACCCGCTTCTTTGCAGAGAATCTCTGTGCGGGCGACTACTGCCCCGGGTGCGATCGACTGCCCGTCTTCGACCAACAGTCGCGTGTGAGTGCTTCCCTGAGTCGGATCGGCAGACACATCCCGCCGAATCACCAGCGATTCCAAAATCACCAACTGCAGGCGGAAAGTCCTTGAAGTTCGATCGCCCCCATCAGCCACAGCCATCGCCAACTCTTGCGACGCACTAACGTCTTCAGGCGAGCCCCAAGCCGGGCCCGAACCGTCCGCCCCAAAAGCCGTAGCATCCTCCTCATCCGGCAGCAGCTCGATATCCGCCGCCAGTTGCGGAGCTCCCGAACCAATTTCCAAAATGAGCTGAGTCCGCAGCAGTTCCAATCCCTCGACAGATTTGACACGCTCCCCATCCTTATAAGGGAGGCGCTGCACCGCTTTCAAAGAGATCGACTCATTCAGCGCCGTCTGAGAAGGCACTGGTGGCTTATCCGGCACCGGAAACTCCACCACAGGCCGCAGCAGCAAAGCCGGGCCCTCGGGAGTTTCGATATACTCTGCATAGCCCAACTCTTCGGCAACTAAGCCTGGGAAAATTTCTTGACCGGCGTTGACGATTTGACCTTCCCCGAATGTTAGCGGCGGGCGGTCAACTACATGGAGTGTGCCCGGCTTAATCACAATTTCCCGGAGGATGTCATTTTTCTGAGTGATTTCCACTGCCCCGCTGGTTTGGCAGAAAATATCCTTAACGACTTCTGTACCGGCTTCTACGTACTGACCATCTTCGACCAGCAGCAGAGAAATATCCTTATTGACTTCGTGGCACTCTTCCGGTATCCAGAGCAGAGTCCCCCCCTTCACGACTTCGTAGCCAAGTTTAGCTTTGCCCCGCTTGTGGACTTCCACCCCGCCGTACTTGACAATGCCCCCTGTAGCTGTGCGGTAGCTGTCGTCGAGCAGTTCGGCGACGACTTCCCCGTTAATCACTTTGCTCCCGGGAGCGGTTTTGAGGGAAAACCGCTGCTTAGAAGCTGTTTCGATCGTGTAGTGGTCGCGGCCGCCTGCACTTTCCGCCCGCACGACTGCTTGGTCGAGCAGGACTTGGGCGGTGATAATTTCAATTTCTCTGGGGTCAGCGATGCGGACTACGCCACCATGTTCGGAGACGAGTTTAGTTTCGGCAATCACGCTTTCGGCCGGAATGCGATCGCCATTTTTCACCGCTGGTTCGGCGCCAGGGGGCAAGTTGTAGACTTCTCCTGAGAGAATCCAAATCAGCCCGCCTTTGCTGGCTGTGCGGGTTGTGTTCCCTTGGCGGTCTGTTTTTTCTTCAGGCACCAAATCAGCAAATTTTGCTTCTCCCGCTAAGTCGGAAGCCACGTCTGTAGTCACTTTTTCAGTGGTTTTGCGGGCGGCGCGACCGATGATCGGCACTTCTGCCAAAACTTGACCGGGAATGGCGCGCTGTCCGTCTTTGACCATCAGAGTAGAACCCTGGACGATCGCCAATTCGATTTTCAGTTTTTGATTTTTGGCGCCGGATTTCCCTTCTTCAAATCCGTCGCCTTCAAATACAAGTTTGCCGTTGTTTTCTGCCACCAGTGCTTCTTCGCCGTGTCTGGTGCGGAACGAGCGAGTACGCAAGTTCTTGAATTTCACTACCCCGGGGAAGGGGGCGCGTTCTTGTTTGGCGACTTCTCCGGTGAATACGCCGCCGGTGTGGAAGGTACGCATGGTGAGCTGGGTTCCTGGTTCCCCGATCGACTGAGCTGCAATAATCCCGATCGCTTCTCCCATGTCCACCATTTTCAAGTGGGCGAGACTCCAGCCATAGCAGTGCTGACAAACCGATCGGGTTGATTCACAAGTCAGGGGCGATCGTAAATACACCTCTCCCACCCCAGAATTACCAATTTCCCCCGCCAACTCCTCGGTAATTGGCTGATTTCGGACGGCTTTTTCACTGCCGTAAGCCACGATTTCCCCGGTTTTGGGGTGAACCACATCTTTGGCGAACACCCGCCCCAACAGCCTATCCTTCAGGGGAATCAGCACTGTTGCTCCGTCCGTCATCGGCCGCACTCGAATTCCCCGCTGGGTGCCGCAGTCCACTTCCCGCACAATTACGTCTTGGGACACATCCACTAAGCGACGTGTAAGATAGCCAGAGTCTGCCGTCCGCAACGCTGTATCTACCAAGCCTTTGCGCGCGCCGTAGGAAGAGATGATGTATTCGGTGACGGTGAGTCCTTCGCGGAAGTTGGTTTTAATTGGCAAGTCGATGATTTCTCCTTGGGGGTCCGCCATCAATCCGCGCATTCCGACTAGCTGCCGCACTTGAGAAATGTTTCCCCGCGCCCCGGAGAAGGCCATCATGTAGACCGAGTTTAGGGGGTCTGTGGCTCGGAAGTTTTTGACTACTTCGTCTTTGAGGTCTTCTGATGTGCTGTTCCAGGTATCGATTACTTTTTGGAACCGTTCGACTTCGGTGATTTCACCTCTGGTGTATTTTTGTTCGGTGATGCGGATTTCTTCTTCGGCTGCATCTAGGAGCGATCGTTTTGACGGGGGAACCTGCAAATCGTCTACGCTAATCGAAACTCCCGCTCGTGTCGCAAAGCGGAAACCCAAGTCTTTGAGTTTATCGGCCATTTGCGCTGTACGGGCCGTTCCGTAGTGCATGAAGGACCAAGAAATTAATTTTTTGAGCTGACCTTTGTCAACAACTCGATTGCGAAAAACAATTTCCTTATTTTCTGTCATTTTTCTGAGTAGTGGTAATTGGTAATTGGTAACTTTTACTGCCGTTCGACTTCGGCTCCACTGAGCGAAGCCGAAGGATTGAGGAACCGCGTAGCCGAAGTATTGGTAATTGGTAATTGGTAATTGGTAATTGATAAGTAGAGCGACTGGAAAAAACAACTAGCCTTTTGTAGGGGCTGGTTTAGCCTATAAGGAATAGAGCTAAGCTAGGAGATGAAAGGGTTCACCTGCCCTTCCTATAATAAAGTTTATTTGCACCTACCTACTTGGTAATGGGTAACTTTTACTGCCCTTAGACTTCGCTCATTAACCACGTCGCTGAAGTATTTGTAAGTAGTAATGGGTGAATTTTCCGGTTTCAATCACTATTATGTGTTAGTGATTATTTGTCAGTTATTACCCATTACCTCTTACCCGTTACCTCTTATCCCTTACCTCTTACCCTTACCCCTTTCTAATTGTTAATTACCGATTCGATGGTTTGGTGATAGATAATCCTGCCCGGAGTAGTGCGAATGAATTGATTGAGTACCTTGCCGTCTCCGTCTTCCCGAACCCGGCGGAACTTGTATTCTTTCGTCACGATACCGTCGGTAGAGCGTTCCACCTTCAGCGGTTCTCCTTCGGGTTCTGTGTTTTCTATGGCGCCTTGAAACCTCACCCACACGTATGAGTGCAAGTCAACAACTCCTTGTTCGTAAGCTACAACCGCGTCGGTAAGGTTGGAGAAATAGTGACCGGCGCCTTTTTGAGCGTCAGGATTTTCGGCTGTCAAGTAATAGCAACCGAGCACCATATCTTGAGAAGGAGTAACGATCGGTCTTCCGGTTGCCGGCGACATAATGTTGTTAGAAGCCAGCATCAGCAAGCGCGCTTCCGCCTGAGATTCCAGAGACAAAGGCACGTGCACGGCCATTTGGTCGCCGTCAAAGTCAGCGTTAAAAGCCGGACAGACTAGCGGGTGAAGCTGAATTGCCCTTCCGTCTACCAAAATCGGCTCAAAGGCTTGAATCCCCAAACGGTGGAGGGTAGGCGCCCGGTTTAGCATTACCGGGTGTCCTTCAATCACCTCCTGAAGCACGTCCCAAACGCTGGGATCGTTGCGCTGGATCAGTTTTTTGGCAGCTTTGATGTTGTTGACCAATCCTTGACGGATCAAGCGGTGGATAACGAAAGGCTGGAAAAGTTCGATCGCCATTTCCCTCGGCAAACCGCACTGATGAATTTTCAGTTTCGGCCCCACCACAATCACCGAACGCCCGGAGTAATCAACCCGTTTCCCCAGCAAGTTTTGCCGGAAGCGGCCTTGTTTCCCTTCAATGATGTCCGACAGCGACTTCAGCGGGCGGTTGTTTGCCCCCACCACTGTCCGGCCCCGGCGACCGTTGTCAATCAGCGCATCCACAGCTTCTTGAAGCATCCGCTTTTCGTTGCGGATGATAATCTCCGGCGCCAGAATTTCTTGCAGTCTCGCCAAGCGGTTATTGCGGTTGATGACTCTCCGATAGAGGTCGTTGAGGTCACTCGTTGCAAAACGCCCGCCGTCTAACTGCACCATCGGCCGCAAGTCGGGGGGAATCACCGGAATCACATTGAGCACCATCCAATCGGGTTGAGATCCCGTAGCGATGAAGTTGTCAATTACCCGCAAACGTTTAATTAACTTTGCCCGTTTTTGACCTTTAGCATTAGCAATATCTTCCCGCAACTTTTCCGCTTCACTTTCTAGCGGAATATTTTGCAGCAAAACTTGCAAAGCTTCAGCACCTATGCCTACTTCTACACCTGTGAGTGTGGAATCTTCGCTGTAAAGTTCGTCTTCTATTTCCAGCCAAGCATCTTCCGTGAGCAATTGCTTGTATTGCAGCTTTTCTGCATTACCTGCATTGAGGACAACGTAGGCATTGAAATACACGATTTGTTCTACATCTCGCAGCGGCATATCTAACAGAATTGCCATGTAACTCGGGATGCCTTTGAGATACCAAACGTGAGCTACTGGAGCTGCTAATTTGATAAAGCCCATGCGATGGCGGCGGACGCGAGATTCAGTTACTTCAACGCCGCATCTTTCGCAAACAATGCCTCTATGGCGAACTCGTTTGTACTTCCCACAATGACATTCCCAATCTTTTGCAGGCCCAAAAATGCGCTCGCAAAACAAGCCATCCATTTCAGGTTTTAACGTGCGATAATTTATGGTTTCCGGTTTTGTCACCTCTCCAGTAATCTGACCGTTGGGTAAAGTTCTCTCTCCCCACTGTCGAATTCTTTCTGGTGAAGCTAACCCAATCTTGACGTAATCAAAGCGTTGTTCTATTTTAGCCATTCTTGACTCCAATTAATAATTTACAGTCGATTATTTGTGGTTGTTTATCTTTTTTGGTTGCTTGTTTCACGGCTTAAATCAATGTTATACTCCTCTATATGTGACGTGATTTTTAATATCAGAGATGACACTTGACGATACTCCAAAGTCATCAGCGATTTTAGAGATTGATTCTCTACCTCTAATTCTTTTTCGTACCTCAAGAGCTTGCTCGAAAGTCAATTTGCGATCGAGATATCCGCCCCTGCGAGGAACTGGAACCTCTTCGCCTGCTTCCTTCCAAGTGACGTGATACTTAATATCGTGTATGGTTTTGCGACCAACACTGTATTCTTGAGCTATATCCTTCACTCTCTCTCCTGCGGCTAGTTTTTGTCGAATTTCTTGCACCTTTTTCCAATTTAATTTGGCATTGGAAAGGGGATGACTTTTGCCTTGAGTGCGTCCTTTCTTAGAAGCATCTAATAAATTTTGAGTGCGCGTTCCACCCCAAAGGTGTTCTGGATTAATACAACTAGGATTATCGCAGGTATGACAAGCATCTATCGAAGTCGGCACTTCACATCCTAATTTCTCTGCTAAAACAGCACGAGTAACTGATTGGGACTTCCCATTTTTAAAGTACCTGCCATAACCACCTTGACCATCCTTTGCACCTTGAAAAATTATGCAGCCACTGTCTTGAATTTCTCCTACAAAACCGGGGGGAACTGTAGTGAAGTTATCGGGAATATTTGCCTGAAGTATCTTAGTAATAGTTTCATAGTGTACGCCATACTCTTTTATTAGGTGGCTTTTCATGGTTCCAGCTAAATATTGACGCTGAATTTCCCGCAGTTGTTGGATCGATAGTTTACCAATACCGGGAATACTTTTGCGTCGGGGAGTTTTGCGAACGCGCCCCATCATTTGCGCTGTATTCTCAGCCGCAGTTCCAGGTACGAGATGTGCTGGGTTAATGCAGCTTGGATTGTCGCAGGTGTGGCAAGCAAAATAACCGGAACCGAGGAATCCTGCTATTTTTGATTCGAGGACTAATCGGTGGACTAATACCGTTTTACCATCGAGCCACTTGCGCCCGTAACCATTTTTGAGCTTACTCCCTTGCCAATTAATACAGCCAGTCTTCAGGTCAAATTCTCCTTCTATTCCTGGGACAACTGTTACAATAGTCATGTCAGCGTCTCTCCTCTTAAGAGCGTTGATTCGCCTCACCAGTGTTCGTACCACTGCTGAGGCATTTTTATTTGAGATTGCCGATTAAAGATTAAAGAATTGAATCCGGTCAAAAAATCTTTAATCTTTAATCTTTAATCTTTAATGCCTAATCCTCGTCAAGTTCGTCACGAGAAAGGGATTCGTAAGTAGGCCGAGAGGGCGATCGCTTGCCCCCAGCATCTGCCATCAAATCCACCTCAACGTGCTCGCTGCCCTCGTCGGACGTATTCACCTTGTGCACAGCAATATCCAAGCACAAAGATTGCAACTCCCGCATCAGCACCTTGAAAGATTCCGGCGTACCTGGGCGCGGAATAGCTTTGCCTTTGACGATCGCATTCAGCGCTTCATTCCGCCCCTGCATATCGTCCGACTTCACAGTCAGCAACTCTTGCAAAGTATAAGCTGCGCCGAACGCTTCCAGAGCCCAGACTTCCATTTCTCCGAACCGCTGACCCCCCTGCTGCGCTTTGCCACCCAAAGGCTGCTGCGTTACCAGCGAGTAAGGGCCTGTGCTACGGGCGTGGATCTTATCGTCTACCAAGTGAACCAGCTTCAGCATATAGGCGATGCCGACTGTGATCGGGCGATCGAACGGTTCCCCAGTTCTGCCATCGTAGACAATTGTCTTGCCGGGGTGCTTTTCGTTAAACACCCAAGGCTTGCCGGTCTTTTCGCGTGCCTCCTGTAGCTTGCCGTGTACGGTTTCGCGAGACTTTTCTGCGCCGTGCATTTCATCAAAAGGCACCATCTTGAACCGCATCGACAGATTTTCGCCCGCCCATCCCAGCAAGCATTCAAAAATCTGACCCACGTTCATCCGCGACGGTACGCCCAAGGGATTGAGCACTATGTCAACGGGAGTCCCGTCGGGCAAATAAGGCATATCCTCCATCGGCAGAATCCGGGACACAATACCCTTATTTCCGTGGCGGCCGGCCATTTTGTCGCCGACTTGAATCTTCCGCTTTTGAGCTACGTAGACGCGGACGACCATGTTGGCGCCGGGGGGCAGTTCGTCGCCCTGTTCCCGAGTAAACACTCGCACGTCCACCACGCGACCTTTTTCGCCGTTAGGGACGCGGAGGGAATTGTCGCGCACGTCGCGGGCTTTTTCGCCGAAGATTGCCCTCAGCAGTTTTTCTTCCGGCGGTTGGTCGGATTCGCCTTTGGGGGTTACTTTGCCGACTAGGATGTCGCTGGCTTCTACCCAGGCTCCTTTGCGGATAATTCCTTGTTCGTCTAGCTGGCGCAGCGCGTCTTCGCCGACGTTAGGAATTTCACGGGTGATTTCTTCGGGGCCGAGTTTGGTTTGGCGGGCTTCGATTTCGTATTTTTCAATGTGGATCGAAGTGTAGACATCTTCGTACACTAAACGCTCGCTGATTAGCATCGCGTCTTCGTAGTTGTAGCCTTCCCAAGGCATATAAGCTACGAGGATGTTGTGACCCAGAGCGAGTTCTGCTCCTTCGGTGGAGGAACCATCGGCGAGCACTTGACCTGCTACGACTCGATCGCCCTCATAAATCAGTGGACGCTGATTTAAGCAAGTATCCTGGTTAGAACGCTGATATTTTTGCAGTTCGTGTTCGATGCAGCCAGCATATTTTTGCTTCCAAACCGAGGGCTGTTTGACTTTGAGATCGTCGTATTCCCGAATCAGGAAATGTTCTTCGCTGGAATTCGATTCCGCATCTACAGCCAGCGGCTTGACAATAATCCGGGTAGCGTCAATATAAATCACCTCGCCGTCGATCCGGGAAACCACAACCATCCCGGAATCTCGGGCGGCCTGAGCTTCCAAGCCCGTACCGACTAGGGGCCGTTCTGGTTTCAGTAGCGGCACAGCTTGCCGCTGCATATTCGATCCCATCAGAGCTCGGTTGGCGTCGTCGTGTTCCAAGAACGGAATCAGCGATGTCGCGACGGAGACGATTTGCACCGGCGAAATCGCCATGTAGTCCACCTGCATCGGTGTAGTCGTCGTAAATTCTTGGCGGTAGCGGACGGCTACGGTTTCGCCCAAGAGGTTGTTGTCTTCGTCGAGGCTGATGTCTCCGGGGGCGACGCGCAAATCGTCTTCTTCGTCGGCTGTCATGTAAACAGGGGCTTTGTCGCGCAGCACCCGTCCTTTTTCTACTGGATAAAAAGGAGTTTCAATGAAGCCGTAGGGATTGACGCGGGCGTGGGTTGCCAAGGAACCGATCAGACCGGCGTTGGGGCCTTCTGGTGTTTCGATCGGGCAAATCCGGCCGTAGTGGGAGGGGTGAATGTCCCGCACTGCAAACCCGGCGCGTTCCCGAGTCAGACCTCCAGGGCCTAGGGCGGAAAGCCGACGTTTGTGAGTCAGTTCTGCCAGAGGGTTGGTTTGATCCATGAACTGGGATAGCTGGGAGGAACCGAAGAATTCCTTGATTGCTGCTACCAGCGGTTTGGGGTTGACCAGAGAAGCGGGGCTGAGGGAGTCGGCATCCGAGACAGTCATTCTTTCGCGGATAATCCGTTCTAAGCGGTTGAGGCCGACTCGGACTTGGTTTTGCAGCAGTTCTCCGACACTGCGGACGCGACGGTTGCCTAAGTGGTCGATGTCGTCGGTGGAGCCGATGTCGAATTCGAGGTTAATTAAGTAGTCGATCGCCGTCAAGATATCTTGCGATGTCAGCACCCGCGTCGTATCGGGGACTGTCAAGCGCAATTTTTTGTTGAGTTTGTAGCGGCCGACTCGGCCCAAATCGTAGCGTTTGGGGTCGAAAAAGCGCGAGTTGAGGAGCTGTTCGCCGCCCGCCACGGTGGGGGGCTCGCCTGGACGGAGTTTGCGATAGAGCTCCATCAAAGCTTCTTCTTCGCCGAATTGTCCTTCTTTCTCGATCGTTTTTTGGAAGTATTCCGGGTGGCGCAGGGAGTCGTAGATTTCGCCGTCGGTGAGTCCGAGGGCTTTGAGCAGCACTTGAGCCGATAGTTTGCGGGTTTTGTCGATTCTGACCCAGACTAAATCGTTTTTGTCTGTTTCAAACTTGAGCCAAGCGCCGCGGTTGGGGATGAGCGAGGCGTTATAGGAACGGCGACCGTTTTTGTCGGTTTCCGATTTGTAGTAGACGCCGGGGGAACGCACGATTTGGTTGACAATCACCCGTTCCGCGCCGTTGATGATGAAAGTGCCGCGCTCGGTCATCAAGGGCAAGTCGCCGATGAAGACTTCTTGTTCTTTTATTTCCCCTGTTTCTTTGTTAATCAGGCGGGTGGGTACGTACATTTGCACCGAGTAGGTGCTGTCCCTGCGCTTGGCTTCGTCCACGTCGTATTTCGGGCGCTTGAGTTTGAAGTCTTTGCCCATGAAGTGGAGTTCCAGCTTCCCCGTGTAGTCTGTGATCGGGGAGAAGCTGTCGAGTTCTTCGATCAGCCCGGCTTCTAGGAACCAGCGAAAACTTGCCCGCTGGATCTCGATCAAATCGGGCAAGGTGAAGGCGAATTCTGTGTAATCTTTAGTGGTCATGGGGGTCCTTTTTCCGCAGTGGCTCTAGCTTTTTACATGGCGCCAAGGCTGGGCTTTTTTACCTTGTTGCGTTTTTTTGATTGATTGTGTGAGAGAATTTATATGATGTTTTCGATCGCCTGCCAACTACTGCAACGGTTATTTTTGCTGGTGGCTCGCAGTATTTTTGTGCGGATTTTAGTTTCGATCGAGATGCTTTTAGCTCTGATATCGTGGTATACCGGGGTAAATTCCCTACACTTTTGACTCCTAAAATTGACTTGACAGCTATTGCCAAATTGCTGAGGTTCCAAGTTTCTTCTGATCTGTAAGTTTGAGGTATTGCGTGAAGTTTTGACCGATCTCGAAGGTTAGGGTACTCGCGCTGTGTTGGTAGTTACCGGGCGACATCGCAGGATCGGATACTCAGCCAACGCCCGATCGGTCGGTTCTTTTTATTATAGGACGCAAATCCGATCGCAACAGGCAACGCCAAAAGAATCTCCCATAAAGGATGAATCCGGTTTTTCTGGCAGGATATAAATGGGATTGTCCCTATCGCTTGCCCCTAAATCGACCTGTTTTCCTCGTTTCTCTGTTCTGAATAAGCTAAACTGAAAAGCCGAATAGCTGACAGGCATTTTTGGTTGTCTGCTGGGACAAAGTTAAGAGAGAAACTCCTCTCAATTTAGCAACTTGCTCGGCTACGTAGTAGACATAGGCTGGTTCGTTGCGTTTTCCCCGCTGGGGTACGGGGGCGAGAAAAGGGCAATCTGTCTCGACTAGGATGCGATCGCTATTTACCATACAAGCTGATTCTTGTATTTGCAAGGCTTTTTTAAAGGTGACTGTTCCGCTAAAACTGATGTAGAAACCTAGGTCTAAAAACCACTGGGTTTCTTCGGGTGTGCCTCCCCAGCAGTGCATGACCCCGCGCACTGGCCCGCGTGTTTGCCAAAAGTTCCTCAGCATTTCGGCCATTGGGGCGGCGGCGTCGCGACAGTGGATAATGACTGGTTTGTCAAGTTCCTGGGCGATTTCAAGCTGTGCCTCAAACACTTTAAACTGGTGTTCTCGATCGTCTGCTTTATAAAAGTCCAGTCCGGTTTCGCCGATCGCCACTACCCTAGAGTCCGAACTTGCTAATTCCCTAATCTGGCTCGCAGTCTCGTCTTTCCACTTGTCCGCATCTAGGGGGTGGAGTCCAACCGCAAACGAGACTTCTGCAAACTGATTGGCGATTGCTTGAATGCCGGCAAACTCTTCTGGCTCTACACAAGAATGAACCAGCCGAACTACACCAGCTTCGCGCCAGCGTTCTCGAATGGCTTCTAACTCAGATTTGTAGGTCTCAAAGTTGATATGAACGTGAGTGTCGATGAGCTGCATGGGGGAAGCAGATTAGAGGTGATACGGTAGAGTCCTGGTGGGATAGGGCGAGGGGGGAGTGAGAGAGTCTGGGAGTGGGAGTGGCAGAGAGTGTGTCGGAAAAATCTTCCGTCTTCTTCCTTCCTTCTTCCTGATTCACGCTTGACTGCTTCACGCTTGACTTCTTCCCTCAACATCCATCCCTTCAATCTTGTACACTGCTTCGTTGCCGAACTTTCTGCTTCCTTAAGATGCTACCGATACTTCGTGCGGCTTGAGGGTTCTTGCCAAGCGGGACTTTTTACGAGCGCCGTTGTTGCGGTGGAGTACACCTTTTTTGACAGCTTTGTCAATTTTGCTGTAGGCCTCAGACATTCGCTGCTGTACTTCTTGCATTAATTCCGGGCTCGGAGCTGCGGCGTACTTGTCTACGGCAGCGAAATACTTCTTCATCAAAGTTTTGACCGCTGACTTGTAAGATTTGTTGTACAAGCGGTTACGTTCGGCGATTTTGACTCGTTTGACGGCGGACTTAATATTTGCCATAGTTCAGTTGCTGGAAGTAGGTATTCATTGATACACCCTAGTCTCAAGACAGTCTCAAGACACGGGGATTTTGAAGGACAACCTTTTCGGGAGCAATCCGCAAAAAGCTTGATTTTTAAGGGCGGAGTGAGACAGCCACTCTCCATTTGCTCAGATTGAGCTGAGTCTGTGGCTACTTTTTGGCGACGCCCGCGCAATAATTTTTTATTGACTCATTTAACTGCCTGTTTTTTACCCCTGACAATACCCAAAGGTATGACACGGGTGTTACGGAGGCGTTTTGCGGTGTTTCCACCGTCACGAGTTAAAGTCACGGTTTCTTGCGCGCAATTTTCAAGTATACAATAATTTGGCGTTTTTTTATAAAAAAATTATCAGGTGTTGGAAAAACTAATATAGCACCTATTTTGCTTAAAATCCAATTCTCTGAAAAATCCAAGTTAAGCTATAACAAAGAATACGGGTTATTTGGGCTTCGCCAAGAAGCACTTACCGAAGGTAGAAGGTAAAAAGCTGAAGGTAGAAGGTAGAAGACAGCCGGATCTGAAGGTAGAAGGTAGAAGGCAGAATCAAAATTCTCCCGCTCGAACACTCTCCCTCTCGGATATTATCGGGGTCGGACACTCTCCCCCTCTGCGTTCCAACCCTCTCCATCCGCAATCGGTTCTCTGGCGGGCAATTCAAGAGAGAAGGTTGTGACTTGTCCTCAGTGTTGCAAAATCCTCGACAGAGATTTAAACGCTGCACTGAAGCCTGGGAAAATGCCGCGACTCTCGCGGTTTAAGCTTGTGGACTGGTGGTAGCCTACTTCTCTAGGAGATCCCCACAAAAATCCCCAATTGTCAAGCAAATGTTAGTGAAGTTATAGACGGCATTCCTAATCTCCATGCTGCGAATCATTACTCAGTGGGTTGAGGCACAAGCTGAACTGCGACGGATCTGCGATCGCACCCATGACGAACTTGTTGTTCACAAAGAAGCCACCGTGCGGGAGGTGCTGCAAGCTGTAAGGCGCAGAGGCGATCAGGCTGTGCTGCACTACACTGCTGAATTTGACCGCATGACCCTAAATGTGGAAGATTTACGGGTGAGTGGTGCCGAATTGGATGCTGCTTACCAGCAGGTGTCGAAAGAATTATTAAATGCAATCCGGCTGGCTTGCAAACAGGTAGAGGCGTTTCACCGACAGCGCGTACCCAAGTCTTGGGTGCAGTTTGGTGATGACGAAATTGTTTTGGGCAAGCGCTACACGCCGGTCGATCGAGCGGGAATCTACATTCCTGGCGGTCAGGCGTCCTATCCAAGCTCGGTGATCATGAATACGGTGCCTGCGAAGGTCGCCAAGGTGCCGAGACTGGTGATGTGTACTCCCCCCGGACAGGAGAAGAAAATGAATCCTGCGGTGCTGGTAGCGGCTCAGGAAGCGGGAGTTGATGAGATTTATCGAGTAGGCGGGGCGCAGGCGATCGCAGCTTTAGCCTACGGTACGGAAACTATTCCGAAGGTGGATTTAATTACTGGGCCGGGGAATATTTACGTCACCCTGGCTAAAAAACTGGTTTACGGGACTGTGGGGATCGATTCTCTGGCTGGCCCGTCGGAAGTGTTGATTATTGCTGATGGTTCGGCGAATCCTGTGCACGTGGCTGCGGATATGTTGGCTCAAGCCGAGCACGATTCGATGGCGTCGGCAATTTTGCTGACGGCGGACTCGGTGCTGGCTAGGAAGGTGGTGGCTGAGGTAGACAGACAGTTGGCAAATCACCCGCGCCGAACTTTAACAGAAAAGGCGATCGCCAACTATGGTTTAGTCGTAGTAGTTGACTCGCTCAAAGCGGCGGCGGAACTATCTAACGAGTTTGCCCCGGAACACTTGGAATTGCAAGTTGCAGATCCTTGGGCTTTGCTCGACCAAATTCGCCACGCTGGGGCGATTTTCTTGGGCTTATCGACGCCGGAAGCTGTAGGTGATTATTTGGCTGGCCCGAATCACACTTTGCCGACTTCTGGGGCTCCGCGCTATGCGTCGCCGCTGGGTGTCGAAACTTTTATGAAGCATTCGAGTTTGATTCAATATTCGCCTGCTGCACTTAAGAAGGTGAGTAGGGCGATTAATGTTTTGGCGGAAGCAGAGGGGCTTCCTTCTCACGCTGATTCGGTGCGGCTGCGGACTGAAAATGAGGGAAAGAGTGAGTTTTAGATGGTATATAGGAGATAGGCGATCGAGATTTAAGTAGATGATCGGCAAAATACATAGGTAGTCAAAAGTGAGTGAAATGCAGTGAAACGAAGCAATTCTCTTGCGATTATGGTAGCTTTACATTCTCTGACAAGCGGCCCAGTTTATTTGCACCTACTTACTTACGCACTGCGGGCTTAAAAAACCCGGTTTCTTCAATAATCTTGCTTAAATGACGCAATTATGTTAAGAAACCGGGTTTCTGGGTAGGTAATAATGAGGGTGGTGGGAAGCGCGAAATTGTCGAAAGTAGGCGACAATCATCGAAAAATTTAAAGTCTAAATATCGGAAATTTAAAGGTGCATGGTATTG
>NZ_JAUBPU010000119.1:0-4375 GCF_036700885.1 Microcoleus sp. S13_B4 | reverse complement strand
GTTGTTTTTCCCACAAACAGGATACCGCCAGACTTCGCCGCGTAGCCCAAGTAAACTGATGCCTCATCCGCAGATACAGTGCGGCAGTTGGCGTAACTCCAATTGTTCAACAGCCCCCGGCGCTCGATGTGGCTCTTGTGTTTGGGGCAAAGGTACGCGGTAGATTCAAATTGCTGTACAACGTTCATAGATGCCTCTCTCGCTACTCATAGCGGTGCGTACTGGTTTTTATTGCAAAAACCCGCTAAATGTAGAAGAGACGGCTCTGCTGTAACTACCGTTGACGTGCAAAGGTGCAAATGATGCAGTAATGGCAGAAATGAACTATGATGAATCTAAAGTTTTTAAATTTTGTTTGTTCGCCGTCTCTTCTAATAGATAGCGGACTCTTTTTTTTTGGTCTGGTCTAATCGATGCGGGCTTTTCGGTTGTTTTGAAGAGCCCCTTCAAATTTTAAACTCCAACGGGTTGCTTAGATTGGTGACTGGCAAGGAATTTGGGAATCGAAAAATCCCAATAGTTGCCCAGCGCAATTAGCTCGGTTCCTCCTCAGTTCCCGGAATTTCCCAAGGATCGATGCCGTACTCTCGCAGCAATCGCTCGTAGTGGTCGCGCTGAAATCTAATTTCATCCTCAACCCAAAACGCCTGGTTGATATCGCGTTCGAGTCGGCGGACGCGATCGCTGAGCAATTCGTTTCGCTCCCGTTCGGTACGGGTAACGTCGAAAGCAGTGTCAAATCGACGTTCGAGGGTTTCGGTAAGCAACACCCAAACCAGGCTCAACGCTTGCTTGTTGCCTTCGCCAGCTTGGGTAAGCCAGTAAGCAGTGACAACTTCCAACGGAAGGGCATTGAATCGACCGCGACCGCGAACTTGCTCTGAGCTTGATTCAATCTCAATAGTGTCGGGCGTATAGCCCTTACCTAGTAAAGCTTTGATAGCCTTTGAATCCAAAAACCGTCGGGCGTTAATTTCGGGTTTTCCAACACATTCCGCCGCCTGTGTCTGGCTCATTCGATAACTGCCGTCTGGCAGCATGAACCCATCGACTGCGAGGGAGCCTATCTGTACCGAGGCTCGAACGGCTCTAACTGATTCGGTCACTAGAATTTTCTCCAATGCTTGACAATCACTAGACAGTTGTCTATTTTCTTGGTCTTCCATCGCACACTGACAGGAGCGCAACCTGTTAAACGTCCTGACTGCAAGGCTTGGAGTCTATGGAGAGCAGCAGAGCGCAACCTGTCAAACCAACCGTTTTCGCAGCTCCAAGTTTGAAAGGCCTCCAGTCTCTCCCAGTAAGCGTTTGAGGGTCTTTGAATCCCCCAATTTGGAAACGCCTGGTCGTACCTAAAACCTCGGTCAGCTAAAGCTTTTAGCTTATTTGTTGGTTTTGAGGGTAGCGCCAAAGTTTCTCTATTGTTAGACAACCGCTAGACATTAACTAGCTCCCTTGCTTCCTTTGCCCTGCTTGCTTTTGGTAGCCCGAGAGGAGGAAACTTCTACAGGCAATTCCTCAACCACTACTGTTGAACGTCTTACTCTGCTGTTTTTGGGATGGAAGCCTCCTGTTCTTGCTTATCTTTCAACTCAAAATACTCGTGTATCAAGTCTTCTAGACCTTGGCTGTTGTCCACACCGCGTTCAAGGCAAAACATTTTAAACCGTTTATATAGGCTTTTTGGTATGTGACCCCGAAGGGCGGCGTAACCTGGGTCTTCTTTTTTTGCTGGCACGGTAGCTAAAACTAAACTTCGCAACTTCTCTCTCCATTGTTTCATAAGGCTCCGACGCGGTTTGGGTTGCAACTTATTCGTAGTGCGAAGTTGCTACTTCGTAACTTCTAGATTATACTAACACTCATAGACGCACGCAGAGCCAGCCAAGAGCGTAAAACGGTCATCCGTAAACTCTGGCAAGGGAATGCCCGCGCACTAACTCAAAAGCGCCTTAAACCCAATGCCCGCAACACTTTCGCAGATTGGCGTTCGCGGGCAGACAAAAAAACCAAACCAAACCCCGCCCCCTATGACTGGAAATCTTCTGGGGCGGGGTATGGCACTCACATTAATGAGGTTTTTCAATCATGACACAAATACCGATACCGATAACGGTTGAGGTGTCCGCTGCTGCTGCCACGCCAGGGGTGACGAGCGCTTCTTTGTACCCTTCGCTGTTGGCATCCGTGGACGCGATGGCAGAACCCGCTCTTTGGGTTTTGATGGAAGCGACCGTTTATTCGCTGCGCCAAAGGGACACGCTCACCCGCTCCATTAAAGAGTGCGGTACTGTCGAATGTTTTGGCGATAAGTGGCCGCAAGATTTCGATTTCTTGCCAACCGATTCCGAAGCGATCGCCCTAGTAGAAGCAATAGCCGACCAATTCTCCAGCCGCCGCCAACTTCATTCTTGCTGGCAATCACTGCTGAGCACCTGCAATTGCATCCAAAAGCTTGCCCTGATTGAAGCGATCACCTACGCCCAACACTATTCATCGACTGTGCTCCAAGCGCTCTCTCAATGCGAACTATCGGATTTGTTTTCCGATTCCTTGGAACACTTGGATGTTTGGCTGTCCGAACCCGAAGCGCTGCGCCTAATTCGCTTACTCTCCGGTTCCCTCTTAGCTTCATCCGAAGCTGCACCATCTCCAGGTGGCAGGAGGGACGATCGATGAGAGCACTCAAAAGCCATCAATTTCGGTGGAGCGTTACCGTCACCCGCAAGTACAATCCACCCCGCCAGATTATAGTTTTCGGGCGTACGCCAGCAGAAGCGCTCGCCCGGTGCGGTATCTTCTGCCCGCGAAGTCTGGGGTATCTGGGATGCCAAATCATTTAGCACGCCAGAAAGGAAATAATTTTTTTTGATTTTCATGTGGTCGTTAATCGGCGGGTAAAAAACCGGCAACCGAATAGCGACCGCAAATCAACCAACCAACGACCATGCGACCGCTATCAAGCATAATTCCCGACTGTGTTGTTTGGACAACCAACGATGCGCTAGCAAACGCCATGAATATCTCTCTAACTCAACTGAGGCGCGATGCTGCGGTACTCAAGGAATTGGAGTTGATTCGGCAAGAAGAAACGCAGCAGAGATACAAGGGATTCGACCAACGCGATAGCGAAATTATGTGGTTGTTCAGGCAGCTAGTCAAGGAACGAGGCAGGACTAAAGCTATCCAATCAATTCATCAAATCATTGAGGAGTTTTACCATCATGAACACGACAGATAAGAAAGCAGTAGAGCAAGCTAAGGCAGCTCAAAATGGCAGCGCGGGTAAACAAAAACGGACAACCCGTTCTACCGAAAATGCAGAACAAGGTTTGAACAACGTTCAAGCCAAATTGAATGATGCTCGGGAAAAAGTGCGCCAAAGCACTAAAAATTATATCTTTGGTGGCGGTATCTCCGATGCTATGGAAGATATTGCTAATGGTGATTTTGGGGATTTGGGTAACGAAATATTTGATGCGCTAGATGATTTTATAGGAGGTATAGACAACGGACGGTTGGCATTAGAAACCAGGGAAACAGAGCCAAAAAAAATGCTACCTGCATCGCTCGACTGCGAGAACTTCGACAACTCAGACAACGGAGATCACCACAGAAGCAGGCCGTAGATAAATTGCTGATTTATTTAATTTACCTGCTTCAGGAAAGAGCCCGCACTGAAGCTATTACCTCTGCGGGCTATTCTCCAACAATTAATGACAATTATGCTGAAGAAACAATCGCGCTAATGAGGTTTGTCTGATGCTGGAAAGCTACGGTTTCATTGAGTTGTATTTAGTGTGTCCTGGATTGAGATTGTGGCGGGTTGTTAAGTCTAAACTGGCTGCAATTAGCCAAGTGAGCGAAGTGGCAGTATTGGTGGGAGGGTGCGCGTGAACAATCGAAAGTTGCTATCAGCCGCAGTTCTTACAGAAGAAGACGAATTCTACGCTCTCCTGCAATGTGGCAGGAATTAAATACGGAAAACCCTAATCAGCCTCAAGAAAGCAGACGCTACATTAGACCTCCTGCGAAAGTATCAAGCAATTGCCTGTTGTGATGATAAATACAGCTCATAATTGTAAATTCCTGCAATTAAATTAATCCTTAACCCAAATCTCCGTCTTCGATTTCTATATCTCGACGAGAGAAGCCTGAATATCTTTAATCTTCTATGAACATGCTCAACAACAACAATTCTTTCTTTTGCTAATCTATTATTGAATTGCTTTTGCTCTTTACTTAAAGGCTTTTTCTTAGTCTTTTTGATGGGAGTTCGGCTGTGAGGATGAATCTTGTCATACCAATTTAATATGAAGCTGCATAGAATAGGGCTTCAAGAATAAAATTGTAAGATGACAACGAACTAATTTGC
>NZ_JAUBPU010000064.1:0-33829 GCF_036700885.1 Microcoleus sp. S13_B4 | reverse complement strand
ATGAATTACGCACTTGATTTAGCTAAATACTTAATCTTATCATGTTTTAGGTTGAAATTAAGATGCGTTTACCCTGGGTAGCTTCAGCTTTAACGTGATTGCGCTGAGTTTTAAAAGTCTTGAGAGTTTGCACCGGTTCTGTGGCCCAACAGTCGGCCGAAGCATCGAAGTTCCAAGTCTCGGAAGCATCTAAGACGGGAAGTTTTTTGATGAATGCTTGCAAATCGGCTAACTGCTTTTCAATGAATAGCAAATAGCTGACAGGAACTTGGCTCAAAAGCACATTTCCGTCTACAGTTACGTCCGCGCGAGCGCTACAGTTGGTCCAATCTTTGGTTGCGGTTACGTCGAAGAGTTTGGTTAAAACTTCAGTCGTTTTGCGGATAATCTCTTCTGCTTTGACTTCAACTTTTTTGGACTCGGGCGGCAGTTGTTCGCCTTCTTCGTCTTTGGGACGGTAAGTGCGGGAGATTCCAGAAAGCACAGCGGGCTTCTGGAGAGCTTTTTGAGCTTCTGCCAGTTCTTGAACCGAGCGGCTTTTGATGCCTTTTTCGATCGCAATAATCTGATTTAAGCGTGCCATTGTTCGATTTTATTGACGCTGAACTCATATCAAGCCGGGTTAATACTGATAATCAAATTGTTTGTCCTGTGGCTTTTAGGGCTTTGAGAACTTCAGTCCTCAGTACAAACCTCACGATCGTTCTTTAACCAGACTTGTTCATTTTGTAGTATTACATACTTCAATATAAATTACAAGCTTTCTTTTCTAGGCGCAGTGCCAAGAGAACCCGACGCTACCCGTGCCCAGCAATTTATCTCTTAAAAAATCGGCAAAATCTCTAGCGTCGCTGCCAAAGTGTAGCAAATATAACTCTTTGTCAGCGCTCCAACTACCTCTTGAGATAGATGCGGAAATCCCTCCCAGGGCGCGTTGTCATATCGGGAAATATTTCTTAACATATAGATAACAAAGGGAATCCGAGGAGACACCAAAAATCCTTAAGCCCTTGGGGTGCCCCGGTTAATCAGACTTTTCGCAAACAAGGGCTAAATCAATGAACAAGTCGCAAAACTCCGAAGTTTCAGCATTTTTGCCCATGCTCCAAAAAGGCATTTGGCTGTTTGGGATTCTCTCTTGGATATTCGGGCTGACAGATAGAACTATTGCACTATTATCTGACGGATATTTGTCGGCGATCGATATTGTCCAGCTATTTACAGCATCCTTTTTCTTCATTAGCTGGCTGTTGTTAAGCCCGTTTTTGGGTCTTAACTCCCAGAGTCAGCCGAAGGAAGAAGCATCTTCCTAGTTTTTAATTGGTAATGTTAGTTTCTCGATCGCTCTTTGTTTCTTCTGGGGCAAAGCGGGCCGGCCAAATGCGATCGCAAAAAAACAAAGTTCCCGCCGTCACGCACAGCGGAATCGCCAACAGATTCAACAGCGGAATGCTCACCAAACCCAAACAAACCACACCAAAACTCCCGCTGGCCGGCAAACTCGCCCAAATTATCTCCAACTTCTCCTGAAAAGGTCGCCTCCGCCTCTCTAAAGGTGCATCTAAAAAGTCCAAACAGACAATAGTCGCGCCCAAAGCTACGCCACCCAAACTGCTAAGAATAGAGCCGACACCAGGGAGAAAATTTAGTAGCAGCAGCGGTATACCGACGCTCAACAAAATTTGTAATTTTCGCAGTTCAAAGGCGATCGCCCTTTGAATATCCCCAAAACTACTCGCCAAATTCATTGGTGCTTCTGCGGGCAATTGACCGTTCCGCAGGAGTTCCAATTGCTCGGAAAGTTTGCCGTACCAGGGCGAACCTAAAATCACGCCAAACTGCACTAACAAAAATCCAATTATTAGCAAAAGTCCTGACACTAGGAGCACGCGCAGCAGCCAGCCAAAAGCAACTGTTAACACGCCGAGAAAGCTCAGCCAAGCTGGAAAACTCGCAATTAGAGTATTAAATCGGACGGACAAATCGGCAACCCAAACGTCTATCCCTGCCAAACTGGGAAATAGCAAGCTTAAATAAAGACCAATACCAATTATCAAATTTAGCACCACGGGAACTAATACATAAGTCCACAGCTTGGGAGTTTGCAAAATCAGCGTGAAAGCTCGCAAAGGATAGGTGAAACCTGCCAGGAGTCCAATTGGTGCGGTAATGGCGGCGTGGGCGGGGTTTGAATTGAGCTGTTTTGACATATTTTCTGCTTTTGAGGACTCGACTCTATTTTCTATTCTCCACTTTCCATTATTATTGCTGATGAGGATTTATCGCAGGTAGCCCAAAAGTGAAGCTTTTTATTTACCATACCCCGGAACTTACGCCAGCCGACAAAATGCCGGCTTGCGCGATCGCAGTTGATGTGCTGCGGGCGACTACGACAATGGCAACGGCCCTGAATAATGGCGCGGAAGCTGTCCAAGTTTTCAGCGACTTAAATAAGCTAATGGCCGAGAGCGAAAAATGGCCTGCAGATAAGCGGATTCGCGCCGGAGAGCGCGGCGGCGGCAAAGTTGACGGATTTGACATGGGGAATTCCCCCCTCGACTGCACGCCAGAAAAGGTGACTGGGAAGCGAATTTTTATCAGCACAACTAACGGTACTCGGGCTTTGGAGAGAGTGCAAGCTGCTGCAACTGTGTTAACGGCGGCTTTGATTAACCGCAAATCTGTGGTGCAGTTTTTGTTAAATAAACAGCCGGAAACTATTTGGATTGTGGGTTCTGGTTGGGAAGGAAGTTATTCGTTGGAAGATACGGTTTGTGCTGGTGCGATCGCCCAAAGTCTGCTAGCAGAAAGCGGTATTCCTGCGAGCGATTTTGCTGGGAACGATGAAGTATTTGGGGCTATTGCTCTTTATTTGCACTGGCAAGATCGGTTGCACGAATTGTTGGAAAGAGCTAGCCACGGTCAGCGCCTCCTCGGTTTAGGTGTTATTGAAGATTTAAAATATTGCGCGCAAACGGATACTTTAGATGTGCTGCCTATGCAGCGAGAACCGGGAGTTTTGGTTAAGTCGGATTTTAAAATTCCTCAAGCTAATTTCTGGGATCAATCTTCGGAAAAAACGGCGAATTAAATTTTTCTGCGAGTGCAGTATTAGTAAGGTGCGCCTAGGCGCACCCTACGGAAATTAGCAGGTAGTTAGTGAACAATATTTTTTTAAGCAAGTAGAATTAAACATACTTGGTAGGGACAAAACATAGTTTTGTGCCTAGTCTATTGTCGGCAATTGAGAATTGCTGCCTTCACCGCCGAAGCGCTGAATTAAACACTCGGCAATTCTGGCTGCTGCACCGGGTTCTCCCATGCGCCGCCAGCCATTTTCAGCGATTAGCTGCAACCTGTCGGGGTCGCGGAGCAAAGACTGCACCGCGCCGGCAACTTCGGCGGGATGTTTGACTAAGATTAATGACGGGCCTAACAGGCGACTTTGAGCTTCTGCAAAGGCGGGAGTAAATTGCGGGCCGTTTCCGGGAATGGCGATCGCGGGTTTTCCTAAACCTACAAATTGTTCTGTAGCTGTTCCTGCCATTGCTATTGCTAAATCTGCTTCGTACAAACAATCGTTAAAACTTTGCTGAGTCAAAATCATTGTGGCGTTTCTCTGCACAAATGTCAGCGGTAATAGCAAATTAGGAGATTCTTGCTGAATTTCTTGAGCGCTAGAAACAGGAGGTCGCAAAATACTTCCTTCTCGCCGCTGCGTTCTAGTTTCGCCTTGTTGTCGCCACCCAAAAAATTCTAAACTAGGTCGCAAAGCTTCTAGATTTAACTGAGGGGAAATCGCTCCGAAAAATAACAATTTGCGATCGGCAAACAGCGACAAAATTCCGGCTACAGCCTCTATTATTAGCAGCCAATTAGCATAGGCTTCCGGCGCTCTAGAACCGGGGAGTAAGGTGATGACGAGCGATCGCGACCTTTCCCGAAACTCTGCGTCAGGGCCGTAAAAACCGGCGGGGTTTTCCGGTTCGAGTCCGTCCATCATCGGATTTCCGAGATTGTAAGCGGGAATTCCCAGCTTTTGTAAAGTCTCGGCGGTTAGGGCGTCCCTAGCAAAAACGGCCCGACAGCGCGATCGAGTCATCAACCAGCGCTCCCAAGGCAAATAAACCGATCGCGGGCAACCCCACCAACCAAAGACCCTGGATTTGCGAGCCAGAGGCCCGTCCTCGTCCCGCAAATAATACTCGGACTTGGCAGTACCGACAAAGGCATAGGGCACGCCGCCCAGCCAAGCAAACAGCAGCGGTACAATATCCCCGCAGGCTAAAATAACGCCGTCTTGATTCCCTGACTGTTGTTGCGATCGCACCCAAGCGCGGATGGCTTTAAACTGAGCTAGGGTCAACTGAAGCAGCCCGCCTTTGACATCGCGCAAAAATTCCCTTCCGTCCATGTAAATAAAGCCGCCCGAAGGCATCCGCTGCACCGGGCCGATGATGCGGGCGTTTTCTAGTTGAGCGAAAGCTTGCCCTTCGCCCACTAGCGGAAACACGGCTAATTCTGGAGGATGCGGGTGCTGTTGTAGTTCCTGCAAGATGCGAAGGGCGATCGCGTCTTCTCCGTGGCCGTTACTGAGGCAAAGTAATTTCAATCCCAACTCTCTCAAAAACTGTCTCTGAATATATAGAAGCAAGATTAGCCGCAGGATGCAAGGTGGTATAGCCGGATGTTGAAGTAAGTGGAGCGACGATCGCACGAGGCGGGGACTTTTTGGTAAAATAGCAGATGAAACTCTATTTTATAGGTAAAATTGGATGGTACAAACCCTGCCAAAATCTTTGACACTCCAAGAGTTTCTTAAGTTGCCAGAAACCCAACCAGCCAGCGAGTACATTGACGGTGCAATCCTTCAAAAACCGATGCCTCAAGGAGAACATAGTGTCATTCAAGGCGAGTTGACAAGTGCTGCTAATGCTACTCTCAAACCTCAAAAGGTGGCGCGAGCATTTCCCGAACTACGGTGCATTTTTGGCGGTCGAGCGATCGTTCCAGACGTGACTGTATTCACTTGGGAGCGCATTCCCCGTAAAGAAAATGGTGGTGTGGCAAATGTGTTTGCGATCGCCCCGGATTGGACAATTGAAATCCTCTCCCCCGACCAAAACCAAACTAAAGTTACTAAAAATATTTTACATTGTCTCAAACACGGAACTCAAATGGGTTGGTTAATCGATCCAGAGGAGCAGTCGGTTTTTGTATATCGGCAGACTCAATCAACGGAGGTGTTTGACGAACCGGAACAGTTATTGCCCATGCCATCTTTTGCCAGGGAATGGCAACTGAAAGTAGGAGATTTATTTGGTTGGCTATTAGAGTGAAACAACAGAATATTAGAGTAGAAGAGCATAGCCTTTCTCAGAAATATGAGGTACCCGACTTGCATAAGGCATAGGGCATAGGGCATGGGAACCAATGACTACTGACTGCTGACTACTGACTAATGACTACCGATATATTGCTTTAAAGTATTCCGAATTTGTTTGAGCTGAAATCCCTTAGCAAGTTGGCGCAGCTTCGAGACAAACGGCACTAAATTAGGTTCTAAACTCTCCAGCTTAGCACTCTCCTCAAAAATTTCTTCAATGTCGCCCATAGCTGCGAGTTTCAAAAGTTTTGCTACCGATTCAGAAGCCGCAGGTAACAGAGAAGAATAAGCAGGAAAATCAGAGGCGGGTGACAAACTGGGAGTTTTGCGTTTTTTGTTTTCCGAAGATTCCCCATAAATCCATTCTAGTCCCAAATGCACGCGCAACTGTTCCAAAAAGTGATTTGCTTCGATCGGTTTGGGAAGAAAAGCATCGTACCCTGCGAGGATGGTATCTTGCTGCGTAGCCTCGAAAACGCTAGCTGACATAGCGATTAACACGACATCTTTTACTGCCGGCAACTGCCTCAGTTTTCTTGCAGTTTCTAAGCCATCCATTACAGGCATCCGCAAGTCCATTAAAATCACATCCGGTTGAAATTTAACTGTTTTGCAGAGGCATTCTTGCCCGTTTTGGGCCTCTGCAACCTCAAATCCCAAACGCCGCAGTAGCCTGCATAACAAATCGCGATTTAGTGGATTGTCATCCACGATTAGCACTTTCCGCTTATTGCCGATAAAACCGACAATCCAGCGTTTTTCCTGCAAAGGAGACACCTCCAAGTACCGTTTAGCTGCTGGCAATTCTAAATCCACCCAAAAAGTGCTGCCTTTTCCCAAAGTGCTGTGGACGCGAATTTCGGTACCCATTAGTTTCGCTAATTTTTGGCTAATCGAGAGTCCGAGACCTGTACCTTCAACAAATGTATTGCCTCCTACTTGGTGGAAAGGCAAAAATATTTCTTCTAACTTGCTTCGCTCTATTCCAGTGCCGGTATCCTCCACTTGAAAGCGGATTTTTAAAGCGTGTTTTGCTGCGATAGGATTGTGGGCAAAGCGCATATAATTTTCTTTGAGTTCCGAACTCAAAGTCGAGAGTTCATAATTTTCTCCTTGCCCTAGACTCCAGGCCCCGGTGCCGACATAGCCGACTTTGAAAGTCACACCGCCGCTGTTAGTAAATTTAACGGCATTGCTGAGTAAATTTATGAGAATTTGGCGCAATCTTTTTGGATCTACACGAACGCAGCTAGGCAGGGGAGAGACTTGTTCATAATGGAATAAAATTTCTTTTTGAGAGGCCCGCATCTGAAAGAGATCAGCAATGTTTTTCGTGAAATTTAGAAAATTCAACTCTTCCGGGTAGAGTTCCATTTTTCTAGCTTCAATTTTGGAAAGATCTAAAACATCGTCGATTAACATCAGCAGGTGTTGACCGCACTGTTGAATATTGCTGAGACTTTCTTGGTGATCTGAGTTTAAGTCTTTGTCGGTTTTGAGGATTTGAGCGTAACCTAAAACGCCGTTTAAAGGCGTGCGTAGTTCGTGGCTCATATTGGCAAGAAATTCGCTTTTGGCGCGGTTGGCGCTTTCTGCGACTAATGCGGCTTGTTGGAGGGCAGATTCTGCAAGTTTGCGATCGGCAATTTCGGTTTGTGCTTGTTGAAATAGCGTGGATTGCTGGATCGCGATCGCCAATTGCACGCACAATTGCCGGAGGGATTCTATTTCTGAGGAATCCCAGGGACGGGGGCCCGTGCAATCCTGGGCGATTAGCAGTCCCCAGAGGTTATTTTCTGCAGTCTGTTCGGTCTGGGAAATGCTTTCTCGTGCTTTTAAAATCGGCACTATTAAGTTAGCTTTTACTTCAAATCCTTCGAGAAACTTCATGTGACATTCCGTCAGATTTTCCCGGTAAATATCTTCCATAGCTCGAATAGAGCCTTGCTGGTAAATCTCAACAAATCTCTCTTTAAAACAGCCGTCAATATTGGTAAAGTCTCGCAGCGAAATTCGATTGTGTGCCACGGATTCCACAACTACAACGCCGCTCCAGTCGGAATTAAAGCGGTAAATAACTGTGCGGTCTGTTTGCAAAAATTGCCGCACTTGTTCGACAGCAGCGGTGAGGATTTCTTCTAAATTGAGGGAGGAGCGAATGCGATCGAGCATGGCAACTACCAGCCGTTCTCGCCTTAATTGCTGCAACAGCGCTATCTCGGCTTGTTTGCGTTCGGTGATGTCGGTAATTACTCCCACTAACCCGATTAAATGACCACTTTCATCTTTAATGCCGTCGGCGCGAAATAAAGTTGTTACCAGTTCGTTGTTTTTAGTGTTGATTTTGAGTTCGCCTTGCCAAGATTTGCCTTTACGGATCGTTTTAAACATTTCTAGCAGCACTTTAGTTTGGGGGTAAATTGCTGTTAATCCGCCTGCTGTGTTTAGTTCTTCTGCGGTGTAGCCGTACTGTTGAACAAAGGCTTGATTGTGGTAGAGCGATCGCCCTGTCAAGTCAGCAATGCCGATCGCATCGCTGGTGCTTTCTACCGCTTGAGTAACTCGCAGCAAATCTAATTCTGCTTGTTTGCGATCGCTAATATCAGTAATAGTGCCGATATAGCCTTTAATTTCCTGCTTGTCTCCGATTTCTGCAATTGCCTGACCGATCACCCAAATTACACGACCGTCTGAACGCTGAAAGCGGTATTCTGATTTAAAAGGAATTTTCTCAATAATTGCTTGATGCCATTCATTTTTTACCCGCTCCGTATCATCGGGATGTAGGGCATTCATCCAGCCATTTTGGGCGGCTAATTCTGGGTTTAATCCCGTGATTTCGCTCCACCGTTGATTCACATAAAGGCAATTTCCCAAGGTGTCTGTATGGAATATGCAAACTGGCGATGCTTCTGCTAAAGTTTGGTAGCGACGCTGGCTCGCTCGCAGGGCTGATTCTACCTGTTTTCTATTAGTGATATCACGGACTATAGAAATGATTTCGCCACCGACCAGCCTTGTCAGCGACAATTCTTGAGGGAACTTAGTACCGTCCCGGCGCTGACCGCTCGCTTCTATATTGCAGTACCCTTTTTGCATGAGCATCGGCATTATTTGTAGTTCAAAAAATAGATTTTCTGCTTTGCTGTAGAGCATTTTCCATTTCTTCCCGTACAGTTCGCTAGTGCTAGCCAAGCCGTACATTTTGAGATAAGCGTCGTTGGAATAAATACATTCTTTATTAGTATTAAAAATGGCGATTCCGTCATACGCAGCGGCCATTGCTACTGCTTGTCGCTGGAGTTGGGACTCTGCTTGTTTGCGAGAGGTAATGTCGTGCCCGACTGAGTAGATTAAACTTTCTTCACTAAATGGCGAGGATGTCCACAGGAAGCATTTGTAAGAACCATCTTTGCAGAGATAGCGGTTTTCAAAGGAGATACTGGAGGTACCTGCTATTAGTTTGGCTCCTTCGGCTGCGGTAGCTTTTCGATCGTCTGGATGAACAAATTCGATCATCGGCTTGGCAAAAAGCTCAGCACTACTGTAGCCTAGAACCGTTGACCAAGCAGGGTTAAATCGTCTAAAATAGCCATCAAAGCCTACAATACAAAGCAAGTCTAAGGAGATGGTAAAAAAGTGATCGCGCTCTGTTTGGGCTTGCTTTAATTCAGTGATATCCATCACTAAACCGTCCCAGAGAATATCGCCTTCGCTGCCAGATTTGCTTTCATTATTCAGCCTTTCGGGTCTCGCCGCTCCTTGCAGCCACTTAACTTTTCCCGATGGCAAAGTCTGTCGCCACTGCTGCTGCCAAGGTTCCAAGGTAGCGGCAGAAATTTTGATCGATGATTCTAAATCTAAGAAATCGTCTGCGTGAATTCCGCGGAAAATCAGTTCCGCATTTTGCTCGATTGCTTCTGCTTCTAATTCGTACAGTTGGCGGCTGCCTGAAGAGACGTAGGGGAAAGACATTTTTCCAGTTGCTGACCTTCGTAATTGATAAATTGTTCCCGGTATGTTAGCTACCAATTTTTGAAAGCGAGCTTCGCTTTGTTCCAGGGCTTTTTGTTGCTGTCTGTATTCCGTAAAATCTCTAATTGTACCCACTATTACTTTACTGCCGTCTGCTATTTTGAAGACGCTTTTTTTTGTAGAAATTATGTGTTCTCTCCCGGCAGTGTCTGTAAATTTTTCTTCTGTTTCCAAGCAGACACCCGTTCTCAATACTTCTTCATCTTTTGTCCAAAAAACAGCAGCCTCTGATTTGGGAAAAAAGTCATAATCTGATTTACCGAGCAGTTCTTGCCGCGATTTCCCTACAAACTGACAAAAAGCATCATTTAATATCATCCAGCGGTGTTGCTCGTCTTTGACAAAAATGGGGTCGGGCGTAGCATTTATGGTGTGGTTTAAAAAATTTTCTGACGCTTTCAGTTTGGCTTCGTAGCGGTAGCGATCGCTCACGTCCAACACTACTTCGATGATCCGGTCGATAGACCCGTCCAGGCGGCGGATGCAGCGCAGGGAAACTCGCGTGTAAACTATTTCGCCGTCTTTTTTGAGCCACCTTTTGTCTAAGATGTAACCCTCGCTCCTACCTGCTAACATTTGAGAAAAATTTTCACAATTAGCCTCCAAATCCTCTGGATGAGTCAACTCTAGCCAATTCTTTTGCACGAGTTCGTAGCGCTCATAGCCCAGCAAATTGCACAGGGCATCGTTAACTTCTATCCAGTGGCAATTTAGAGGAATTTCCCTGTCAATAATTGGAGCGATGATGGCAATGCCGATCAGGGAATTTTCCACCACCGAGCGATATTTTTCTTCACTTTTTCGCAAAGCATCTTGACTGTTCTGGCGTTCTATGGCGTAACGGAGAGATCGAATTAACAGTTCGCTATCTATTTTTCTTTTTACCAAATAATCCTGTACGCCAACCGAAATCAACCGCAGGGCAAGTTCTTCGTCGTTTTGGGCGGTCAGAACTACGATCGGCACATTTACCCCGTACTCTTGTACCCGAGCCACCGTCTCGATTCCCAGACTATCTGGCAGTGAAAGGTCTAATAAAATTATGTCAAAAGTTTCTTGATTCAATCGCTGCTGCGCTTCGCTGAGGCGCTCTACTTTCGTCAGCACTATACGCTGCGCGCCGCCTATTTCTGACAGCAAATCTTCAATCAGCTCAGCTTCATGAGGGTTGTCTTCTACTAACAGAACTTTTAAGCAGATAGGAGGCACAGTTAAGTTAAAAACTGCTTTCATAATATTTATTAATCAATAAAATATTAAAATAACTTTAATTTTACCTTTTATTTTCAGGGCAGTCATTCAATTGCACGCACACATACATCGAGCGTCCGATTCGGGAGGGTAAGCAAGCGCTACAAAATTTTTGTTTAATCATTAAAATTTTATCACGCACCAACTAGACTGTCAACGGAAAATATTTTTTATTATAACTGATTATTTATACCACTTAACAAAAAGAATGCAACTGTAGCCCATCCCCCCACCACGCTCGTCCCATTCCTTCCCAATTCTTTAATGTTTTCATCTGCTTTCTTAAATAGTATTAACTTCTCAATTATATCTTCTAGATGAGGATTTCTCATATAGAAACTATTTAATTTTCCCTCGCTTATAGCTTATACTTTTGACCGAAATTATGTCTCACTTAAGGGAGAGTAAAGAAAAAAGTTGAACCTTGCTCCGGTTCCGATTCCACCCAGATACATCCCCCATGAAGTTCCACAATTTTTTGACAAATTGCTAAACCAATACCTGTCCCCGAATATTCTCTTTGAGTATGCAAGCGCTGGAAAATTTGAAAGATACGTTTTTGATGCTGGGGAGCAATCCCAATTCCATTATCTGAGACAGAAATTAACCAGTTTTCCTCCTGTCTGCAAGCGGTAATATGAACCACAGGCGGTGCATCGTGGCGATATTTAATCGCATTGCCGACTAAATTTTGAAAGAGCTGTACGAGCTGAGAAATATCCCCCATTACCGCTGGTAATTCGCTGTAGGTGACAATGGCTTGAGTCTGGCGGATCGCCCCTTGCAGGTTCGCGAGTGCTTGCTCGACTGCGTAATTGCAATCTGTCAGTTCAAAAGGTTTCCGGCTCCGGCCAACTCGTGAATATTCGAGTAAATCGTCAATTAAAGTTTGCATTCTGGTGCAGCCGTGAACGATATTGCCGATAAACTTACTACCTTGGCTATCGAGTTGATCTTTGTAGCGTTTTTCTAAAAGTTGAGCGTAACTGGCAATGGTTGCTAAAGGCGCTTGCAAGTCATGAGAAGCCACATAAGCAAATTGTTCTAGTTCCGCATTTGAACGCGCCAATTCTTGGTTAGATTTTAATAGAGCCGATTCGGCGCGCTGGCGGTTCGATATCTCTTGTTGGAGTACCAAATTTTGCTCTTGGAGGGCTTTTTCAACGGCGCGACGGGTGCTAATTTCTTGTTGGAGGATTTGGTTTTTTTCCTGAAGAGTTTTTTCTACGGCTAAGCGGCTGGTGATTTCTTCTTGCAACAGCACATTTTGTTCTTTTAGCTGCTTTTGTAAATTCCGCAGGCTGAGGTGACTTTCGATGCGGGCGAGCACTTCTTCAAACTGAAATGGCTTGCTGATATAGTCAACTGCTCCCACAGCAAATGCGTTTACTTTGTCGAAAACTTCATCCTTAGCGCTGATAAAAATAACCGGAATTTCGCGAGTTTTAGGCTCTAATTTCAAGTGCTGACAAACTTCATAACCGTTCATTTCCGGCATCATTATGTCGAGCAAAATTAAATCAGGTGGATTAGAATTGCAGGCTCTCAAAGCCATTTTTCCGTTAATCACGCAGCGGGGGGTGTACCCCCTCTGAGTCAACATGGTAGACAACAGACGCAGGTTTTCTGCAGTATCGTCTACTACTAAAATGTTTCCTAACGGCGTCCCTGGTTGCTGATTGTTCATTGATTATTTCCCAGTTCCTGTTTTCTTCACAAAAAATGTTGGCAGCTATTTTATTTAGGACTTACGGAAAACACCCGGTTTCTAGTAGGAATATTGGGTAAATAAAACGATAAATCCGGTCCTAAACCGGGTGTTTAGCCGTTTGTTCACAAGCAAGTCCAGTTATTGTTCGTTTACAAACCCTCAAATCCCCAGCAGCAGAGTCAAAGCATTATTGTTCCAAGTCAATCCTTTGTCTAAAACTTTAAATCCCGCGACTTTGCACATAGATTCTAAAGCAGTAGCTGTAGGTAGCCACCAACAAGGCGCAAAATCGTTCATGTCAAAAACTGCTTTCTCAGTTATCCCTATAAGTTGGTTATTGTTGATGTATGGTCGCCAATAAGCTGTTAAAATAGCTCGTTCTGCGTCGTCCAAAGCGGGAACAAACATTACTCCCGAAGCGGGAATTTGATAGCGTCCCAACTCATTTTCTATCACTTCTTGAGTAATAGCTGAAGTGAAAATTAAATGCTCGCGAGTTATCTGACGCAAAGCAACTAAAATCTGCAACGGATGCGGGTGATGGTACAAAACTCCTGCACAGTGAACTACATCGTAAGGCTCGCCAATGTCTGTAAGCTGAATCTGAGTGATATCTTGATTGATACAGTGATAATTAGCAATATTTAAACTTGTCATGCGATCGTGAAAATCTTGCCACCACTGGAGGGATGCCGGCATGGCATCAATCATTGTCAGAGAAACTGCACCGTATTTGCTAGCTACAGATACTTTTTCGCTGACAGTTCCCCACAAGCCGCCGACTTCTGCAAAAGTCTTGCCTTTGGCGACTCTGGCGATATAGCGATCGCGAATATCCTTAGCCTCTAACTCTAATAATAGAGTAGATTTCCCTGTTTGACGCTGTTTTTCTAAAATCCCCTCTAATTTTTGGGATATTTCTGGATCTTTTGGTCTAATCTCTAATACCATCAAGTACAACATGATGGCTTCGTTAAGCCGATCGCTCTCAGCCAACTTTTGGGCGATTCCGCAGTAAAATTCAGGAGCGTGCTGCGGCTGCGTTTGGTGGTGATAGTAGCTAGTTGCTACATCTGCATCTACCGGAGTTCTTTTAATGAGAGCCTTACCTAACTTTATGTAAATTTCCGGTAGAGACGGCTCGATTTTAAGCGCACAAAGGTAGGCGGAAACAGCATCGTTCCATGCGTGATTTCCACTCAAAGCATCGCCTAAATTGTAATAAGACCAAGAAATATGGGGATTAAGTTCAATAGCACGTTGGTAAGCGGTAGCTGCGGCTTTCCACTGTTGAGTTTTTAACAGCGCTTCTCCTAAATTGTGGTAAGTCCAAGAGAATTCTGGATTGAGTGCGATCGCCCGCCGATAAGCGAGTGTTGCGGCTTCAAACTTTTGAAGTTTAACTAAAGTCAAAGCTAAGTTATAATGAGACCAAAATAAATCCGCATTTAGTGCGATCGCCCGTTCGTATGCAGCCTCAGCTTCCGACCATCTTTCTAGCTTAACAAGAGCATCTCCTAACTGGTGAAAAGCTGAGAAAAAATTCGCATCTAATTCAGTAGCGCGCTGGTAAGCTGCAACGGATTCTGACCATTGTTCTAATCGATCGCAAGCTGCACCGAGGCTGTAGTAAGATCCAGAAAAATTCGGATTTATTTCAACACTTGTGCGATAACATCTCGCGGCTTCTTGCCATTTTCCTAACTTGAGCATAACGCTGCCTAAGTTGTAGTATGACCAAAAAGAATTGGGATTTAACTCAATACTTTCCCGGTAGGCAGCCTCCGCTTCGCGCCAGAGTTCGCTCGCTTGCAAAACATTGCCTAATTTGTAATAAAACTCTGAAATATCCGGCTGGAGTTGAATTGCTTTGCGGTAGTGAACAATAGCTTCATTCCACTGCTTTAGCTCGCTAGCAGCTTCGGCTATTTTGCAATAAGCTTCACAAAAGCTCGGGTTTAAATAAATCGTGCGGTGGTAACAAACTAGCGCTTTTTCTACCTTGTTTTGGGCAAGCAAAGTATTACCCAAGTCTAGATATTCTTCTGCTATTTCTATTGGTTCCACAAGGAGTGCTTGATACCAACAGTCTGCTGCTTCTTCAGCTTGACCGACTTGGGTAAATATCCGGCTCAAATTACGGTAAAATCCTGCAAAGTTTGGTTGCAGGGAGATGGCTTTTTGGTAACAGGCGATCGCCTCTTGCCAATGTTCCAAAGTAGCGCAGAGAGTGCCGAGGTTAGCAAAAGCTTCGGCAAAATCGGGTTGCAGGGCGATCGCAACTTTATACCAATACCTTGCGTCTTCTAGTTTACCCTGAGCTTGCAGCGCCTTTCCCAAGGTCTTGCAAGTCTCTGCAGAATTGGGTTCAGAGGCCAAAACTTGTTGGCAAAGTGCGATCGCCCGATCGAAGTTGCCTGTAGCTAAATAAAGTTCTGCCTGTTGCTGAAAATTCACCTGCGCTGTTTCAGAATTCATTTTTTATTTTCCTTTTGAGTAATCATTCCATGTAAGATTATATGCTACAAGTTGCCAAACTTCAAGTTTCTGTAAGTAGAGCTAGCGCGCTGAGAATAGTGCTGAATGTCCGCGAGATTAATATAAACTAGACAGTAATAGGTTAACAGCGAGCTAAATAATGTCAACAGTCAATCCCACACCGCTAATCAGCGTAATTATACCTGTATATAATGGATCTCGCTACATCGTGCAAGCGGTAGAAAGCGTCCTAAGTCAAACTTTTAGTAATTTGGAGATTATAGTTGTAGACGATGGCTCGACCGATCGCACGCAGCAAGTATTGCAGCCTTATTTTGACATAATTCGCTACATATATCAGGAAAATCAAGGAGTAGCAGCCGCCAGAAATATTGCTTGCCAACTAGCGCAAGGCAAGTTTTTGGCATTTCTAGATGCCGATGACTATTTCCTACCATCCAAGCTAGAGAAACAACTAGCTTGCTTTGACACTGACCCCGCCTTAGATATGGTGCAAACAGGTTGGGTGATAGTCGATGAAACGGGGCGAGGGATTTCTCCTGTCAAGCCTTGGCAGCAAGCGTCTAAATTAGATTTAGAAAGCTTTATTCTATATAAATGCGTGCGACCGAGTGCGATAATGCTGCGCCGAAAGTGGTGGGAAAAATTGGGCGGTTTCGATTCTCAGTTTCCACTAGCAGAAGATTTAGATTTTGCCTTGCGTTTAGCTTTAAAGGGGTGCAAAGCAGTTTGGTTAGAAGAGACACTTACCTGTTATCGCCAGCACAATTCTAATCTCATGTCAATCGGTTTTGGCGTAATGAAGAATATAGAAATAGTGATGAAAAAATTCTTCGCTCGACCCGATTTGCCTCACTCCATCCGGCAGTTAAAAAACCCAGAACGCTATCAATGCTTAAAGTGGCTGGCATGGCGGATGTATCGCGACGGCTATCTAGCAGAGATGGCTCAGTGTTTAGAAGAGTCATTACAATATACGCCTTTTTCGCCCACAAAAACAGTTTTGAATTGGCTAGAAAGTTTTCAGATGGCTTCGGAAGAATATGGGGAAATTTTTGACGCTTATTCGCTGAGTAAGTTAGCCCAATGGCAAGAGATAATTCTGATGGTGATGACTAATCCACCCCAATCTCAACAGAGTTCTATTCCCACACCTTCAAAAGCGCGATCACACATTCTACTCTACAACACCGACGATCCGGGCGTGGGAGGATTAGCGCAGTATAACCATGCCATTCTCTGTCAGTTAGCCCTATTAGGCTATCGAGTCACTTGCGTGCAAACCAAACATTCTAGCCCCTTGGTTGAGCGAGAACGAGAGTTAGGTATAGAGCACTTGTGGCTGGATTTTAGCGGTCATAAAGATTTACAGCGGGTATTAAGAAATACTGAGGATGCCAAAGAGATTTTTGCTAGTAATAAACCCGATCTGATTATTTTTAGTGATGGTTGGCCATTTTCCAATTTTGCAGCTAAACAGGTAGTTATGGAAATGGGAATACCATACATGATGGTGATCGGGTTAGTTATGCCAGAACACGCAACTTTTGCCTGCGGGGATGTAGTGCCTTATGTAGAAGGAGTGCTCTACCACTGCCTGCAAGCTAGAGCCTTGATTGTTGGCGCTTACGAACATTTGAATTTATTGTGCCAACATTTCAAGTTGCCAAAAGAGCGAGGACAAGTGATTTACTTGGGGCGTTCTCCCAAATATTTTGCACCTCCTAATGCTGCGGCTCGTCAACGCCTGCGACAAGAAATAGACATTCCTGAAGATGCGATTGTCTGTTTCACATCTGCTCGATTGGCCTCGATTAAAGGGCATCGATATCAGATCGAAGCAATCAAGCAGTTGCAGCAGTCTCCTGTGTGGTCTAAACTGTATTTTGTCTGGGCAGGAACGGGTCAGGGAAGCGCTGATAATGTAGAAATAGAATTGAGGGAAACTATTAAAGAGTTAGGGGTGAGCGATCGCATAAAGTTGATCGGACAGCGCTGGGATATCCTAGATTGGCTGGATGCTAGCGACATATTCATTTTGACTTCTCTGGCAGATGCAGCGCCTTCTCTTGCAGTTATGGAAGCGATGGCTAAGGGATTGCCGGTAGTTGCAACGGCTGTGGGCGGCATTCCTGAAGGGCTTGGCGATGCTGGAAAATTGTTGCCCGATCCGAATAGCGATCCAGAGGAAACCGCGAGGGAATTGGCGAAAACTGTAGAAACTTGGGCGATGAATTCAGAATTACGGCATCAAATCGGTCAAGCTTGCAAGCAGCGGGCCGAAAAACTGTTTAAAGAGGAACGGATGTTGGCACAGTCGATGGAGGCGATCGAAAAAGCTTTACTTTGCGACGATCGCCAAACAGATCCATTTGTTACTCAAAAAGAGGTGCAGAGGTCAATGGCGAAAATAGAAAGCCGGGTGCACTACAGCTCTTTAGTGTGGAATGCTTGGCAGGCTTACTGTCAAGAAGATCTAACCGGAATGCAGAAGTGGCTTCAAGAATCTTTGAAGTACACACCTTTTTTGAGTACAGAAACGCTGTTAAACTGGATAGAATATTTTGGCAATTTTTCCTTAGCAGAAGAGCAGTATTTAGATACATTTTCTCTAATTAACTCGGCAGAATGGCAACAATTAGTCGATAACTTACAGGGTATCGAATCTGTGTTTTCTGCACGCTAAAATACCAGATTTACATTTCAAATTCGGATTGCTATCAGCAATAGAATTGCATCTTCCTTCTTCGTTCTTCCTTATCACCGATTAAATTCATGTCAATAGCAAATCCGACCCCGCGAGTAAGTGTAATTCTTCCAGCATATAATGGCGATCGCTACATCGCGCAAGCGGTAGAAAGCGTCATCAGCCAAACCTATAAAAACTGGGAAATTATCGTCGTAGACGACGGCTCAACCGACGACACCCGCCAAGCATTGCAGCCTTATTTTGACAAAATTCGCTATGTTTATCAGGAAAACCAAGGAGTAGCTGCCGCCCGCAACCGAGGAATTCAAGAATCCCGAGGTGAATTAATTGCTTTTTTAGATCAAGATGACTTTTTCTTGTCCGATAAGTTAGCTGGACAAGTTGCGTTATTTGACGCTCAGCCATCACTAGGAATTGTTAATAGTGGCTGGCGAATGGTTAAAGAGCAAGGCGAAAGTATATTCGATGTAACACCCTGGGAATACTTGCCTCAGCTAGACTTAAAAACCTGGATTGTTTATATGCCCCTACTTCCTAGCGCCATGATGTTTTCGCGGCAGTGGCTGGAACGAGTGGGTGGCTTTGATTCTCAGTATGATTCAGTAGATGATGCCGACTTAATCTTGCGTTTAGCACTATCTGGCTGCGAAGCTGCTTGGTTGCCTCAAGTGACAGTATGCTACCGCCAGCACGGGCAAAATGTGTCCATCCAGAGAGCGCTAAAACAGGCAAACCTGTGTATTAAATTAAAGCAAAATTTCTTCAGTAGAGCCGACTTGCCACAGGATATCCGCCAATTAGAAAAGCAGGCTTTTTATGAAGCTCTGACATGGATGGCGTGGCAACTTTACTACAGTGGCTATCCGGCAGAAATGACGGAGTATTTGCAAAAATCTTTAGATTACACCCCGTCCTCACTGACACTAACTATAATAGACTGGGTAAAGCGCCTTATCGGAATTTCTAACACCTACGGCTGCCCAATTGATGGCATTGCTCTCAGAAAAATACCTGAATGGAAACAGTTAATGGCTAGTATCATTCCTCCCAAAAAAGTGCGCGTCAGTGTCATTATCCCGGCTTACAACTGCGAGCGCTACATTGTAAAATCCGTAGAGAGTGTTCTGGCCCAGACTTATCAAAACTGGGAAATTATCGTCGTAGACGACGGCTCAACTGACAACACTCGTCAAGTTTTAGCACCTTACCTCGATTTAATTCAATACATCTATCAAGATAACCAAGGAGCCGCCATTGCTCGAAATAATGCTTGTAAGTTAGCGCAAGGGGAATTTTTAGCTTTTCTAGATGCTGACGACTTCTTCCTACCCGAAAAACTAGAAAAACAAGTAGCTTGCTTTGACGCTGACCCCACATTAGATATGGTGCAAACAGGTTGGCTTATCGTTGGCAAAAACGACGAAGGGATTTATGCAGTCAAGCCTTGGGAAGAAGCACCCAAATTAGATTTAGAAACTTTTGTTTTGTACAAATCAGTGCGTCCCAGCGCCATGATGCTGCGCCGAGAGTGGTGGGAACGCTTGGGAGGTTTCGATCCTCGCTTGCCACCAACCGAAGATTTAGATTTTGTGCTACGTTTAGGTTTAAAAGGCTGCAAGTCAGTTTGGTTAAAAGAGATATTAACCTGCTACCGTCAGCACGACACCAATATCATGTCTAACGGCTCCAAATTAATGAAAAATACGGAAATTTTGATGGAGCAATTTTTTGCGCGACCAGATTTACCTCAGCACATCCGCGACTTGAAACGCACGGAACGTTACAAGTGTTGCGTATGGATAGCATGGCGGATGTACCGCGACGGATATTTGCCAGAAATGGTCGAAAGTCTGGAAAAATCTCTCTATTACACTCCTTTGACAGGTACTGAAACTGTTTTTAATTGGCTGGAAACTTTTAAGGGGGTTTCGGAACAGTACGGCTACAACTTTGATGCCTATGCTTTAACCAATTTACAGGAATGGCAAGACATAGTGGCGATCGCAGCGAACAATCCTTATCAGTTTCAATCGGCTCCCAGTTCGACTTCTCGGCAGCAAACAAAGCACGTACTCCTGTACACAGAAGACTCAGGAGTCGGCGGATTGGCTCAGTTTAACCACTCGCTGATGTGTAAATTAGCTGCGGATGGCTACCGAGTTACTAGCGTTCAAAGCCAAGCTTCTAACCCTTTAATTACCGAACAAAAACAGCTCGGTATCGAACATATTTGGCTAGAGTTCGACACGATGAAAGAGTTTTTGCGAATTGCTTACAACTTAAATGATGCTCAAAAGATTTACGCCCAGGCTCGACCGGATTTAATTATATTTAGTGACGGCTGGCCGATGGCTAACTTTGCAGCTAAACAAGTTGCGATCGAGCAAAACATACCATACATAATCAGTCTGGGTTATATCAATCGCAATTATGAAACCTTCGATCGCGGTGATCAAATTCCCTATTTCGATGCAGTTGCCTACCAGTACATGGTAGCAAAAGCAGCAGTAGCAGTTTCCCACGAGAATTTAAACTTGTTTCAAAGTCTATTTAAAGTACGTCTAGAACGGGGAAAAGTAATCTATTATGGCAGACCAAATAGTTATTTTGAGCCACCGAATCTTTCCACTCGTCAACGCCTGCGTCAAGAACAAGGAATCCCCGAAAATGCTGTTGTTTGTTTTACTGCAGCGAGATTGACTCCAATTAAAGGATATCAGTATCAATTGCAGGCGATCGCCCAATTGAAAAATCGTCCAATTTGGTCCCAAATTTACTTTGTTTGGGCCGGGCCTGGGTCTACTACTCACGACAATCTGGAACCTGAATTAAGAGCAACTGTGAGCAAATTGGGAGTAGAAGACCAGGTTAAATTCTTAGGACAGCGCTGGGATATTGCCGATTGGCTCGACGCCAGCGACATCTTTATTTTATCTTCCGAAGCAGAGGGAATGCCACTAGCAATTATGGAAGCAATGGCGAAAGGATTGCCCGTAATTGCCACAGCAGTCAGCGGGATTCCTGAAGAACTGGGAGATACGGGAAAGTTGCTCCCCGATCCTACAATTGACCCAGAAGGAACAGTAAAAGAGTTGGTACAAACGGTGGAAATATGGGCAAAAAATCCGGAATCGCGCAGACTTGCAGGACAAGCGTGCAAAGCGCGAGCCAAAGAACTCTTCAAAGAAGAACGGATGCTTCTGGAATATGGAGAAATAATTGAACAGGCATTTGTAAGTGATGATGATAGCGACAGTTTTTCTATTAGTCCGAAACTCAAAAAGCAGGTACAGCAAGGGGAGAGACTGCTGAAATACTATTATTTAGTGTGGAAAGCTTGGGAGGCTTACGATCGGGGAGATATGTCCCAGATGGTGAATAATTTGCAATCTGCTTGGGCCTGCACACCTTATTTTACGACTGAAACTATCTTTGATTGGGTGAAAAATTTTGGCATTTTTGCGGTGGAAAAAGGGGTTAATTTCGATACTAATGAGCTGATCAACTCCCGCTCCTGGCAACAAGTGATAGAATCAATACAGGGTTTTGAAGTGTTTTCATCGGTTCGTTAAAACTGAGCTCTTGCAGCATTCTTAGGAACGGGCTCTCCGGCCCATTCCACAAAACATCAACCAAACAAAAGATATGCAATTTACATTCAAGTTCCCACGTATTAATAAACTGCTGCCAATTTGTTTAGCTATTGTCACTCTCCTGTTAATCACATATTTGGGACAACAACCAACTGTTGCCCAACTGCGATCGAACGTTACAGTAGATTTTGGACAGCCAGCCACCGGTACAATTTCCATGAGTGGCATCCTGCACGGAATCGACACCGCGAAACCGCCGGAGAGATCGATCAAACCCTTGCAGCCGAAACTTTGGCGGGCCGGGAGACTCGATATTTACGATCGAGTAATTGCTAGCGGAGCGGAGTTTCAGTTAGTAGTCAGCGACTTGTGGGGCTACGGTAGCAATCCCAACGGCTGGCCCTATCAAAACTACCCCGCGTGGGAAGCATTCATCCGACAGTTAGCCCAGCAAAATAAAGGCAAGAAAATTATTTGGGATGTATGGAATGAACCCGATTGGAAAGATCCATTTTGGAAGGGAAGCAGAGAACAATTCTTTGAAACTTACAAAAGAGCTTACAAAATCTTGCGGGAAGAATTGGGGCCGTCAGCAATGATTGGCGGGCCGAGCCTCGGCCGCTATAGCAAAGAATATCTCGCCGCTTTTTTGGATTACTGCAAGGCTAACAAACTTGAAGTAAACTTCCTCTCATGGCACGAACTTAACGACGCGATGATTTTATTTGTTGACGATCACGTAATTGAGGCTAAACGCAATTTTCAGCAAAGTCCCTCTTACAAAGAACTGAACTTGCAAAAAATTTACGTCAACGAAATTGTCGGGAACTTAGCGCAGTACCAGCCGGGGGAAATCTTAGGTTATTTGTATAACTTAGAGTATGCAAAAGCTGACGGTGCTTGCAGAGCTTGTTGGGAGAGTAAAGGGCCAAATAAAGTTAGCAATTGCTTCAACAATACGCTGAGTGGGATGGTCACGCCTAACACTTTTGAGCCAAGAGCAGCTTGGTGGACTTACAAAGCTTATGCTGACGGGGTTAATTCGCGGGTGCGGAGTTGGTCAAATAACAATCGCCTTGTTGCTTTAGCCAGCAAGTCAAATCCTGAAGGTAAAGCACAGATACTTTTAGGTTATTTCGATCCCAATTTTTCCTCAGCAACAACGGTAACATTAAGCCTCGGAAATTTGGAGCAGCTAGGTATTCAAAAGGGCCAGAAAATAACTCTAAAATTAGAAAAAATTCCCAACAATCAAGAAGGAGCAGTGCCACAGCTTGTCACCGTTAAAGAAGAAAGTTTGTCGGTAAGTAGTGGCAGCTTGACTTATGTTATCTCTAATTTTAACGTCCACGAAGGCTACTTATTGACGGTTAGCAAGTGATATCGTTTTAGGTTGCATCGGAATTAGATAGAGGACACGGCACTGCCGTGTCCCTACAAATATATAGATTTTAGCTGGGATTATTCAAAGATTTTTGCACCGATTCCAACCACTCTCGGATTGTTTGATTTTCGGATTTGGGATCGTAGTAACACCCTAATTTATCGAGGATGAATGCTTCTAAATCGGCTGAGGCGATCGGCATTTCTAGCAGTTGGCTGAGCTCTTGCGATGCAGCTTCAACACTTGCGGGCGGTTCGCTGCTGCGGTAGTTGTTCACTACATCGCTGGGAGTGTCAGCTTCTAAGGGCCAGTCTTGGTGAAAGTAGGAACTGAAAAATTGGGTTAAATGAGGAAAGTGATTTATCATTCGGGATAGGCGCTGAGAATAAAGTATCCGGGAGGTAATTTGGCGCTACGCTGGAGGACGATTTTCAGGCGAGATGCTGAAGTTGCTTTCGATGCGCGGCGACGCAGAGTAATGCCAATTATTCTGTTGGCATTGTAGTCGATCGTATAACGATTGCCTCGACTTTTCACCCAGGAGTCGATCGCACTTTGATTTCTGTTCATTGCTTCTGCAATAGCCGCTTCGGCGACGGAACTATCAGTAAAAGAAGATGCGGCAGAAATTCTCGTTTCGCTGGCGAGTCGCTGTGCTAGTTGTGCTTCTGTTTTGCCAACGTGTCTCTCTAAAGTGTGTCCTCCTGCTGCTTCGTGAGAGTCTAATCCGCCGCCCGGTATGTTGGGCAAAAAAGCTACGGTGCTTTGTGGTATAGTTGAGAGTTCCGGTGCTAAAACCCTGGCGTAAACACCAGGTATTGCCGAGTGGAATAAGACTGTTATTGAGGCGATCGCACAGAGGATACCTAAAAACTTTTTTAGGCGATACAGTTGATTTTTCATTGCTGTTAAAGGTCTTTCTTATATTTAGTATAGGTTTTTGCTGTTCTTTTGTCTATTTCTTAATCGACTCTTAGTAAGTTATAAATTGCGCTGTATTCAAATATACTGTCCGCAGTACCCACCCTAATGTTAGTTAGAAATTGCGCCCAGCATTTAAATACATGGTATGCACAGAACACCCTAGGATTATTCCTAAATACACGCTGCCCACCAATCACCCTACGATTATTTATAATAATTCGTGATTTCTGTGGTTTACAAAGCTTCACTCACTATGAGAAAATGTTAATAATTCTTTGAAAAAATCCCTCATGATTGATGATAAATTAATTTATCATCTTTAAAAATCTGACAAAATGCAAGTAGTTATCCTAGCAGGTGGTCTTGGTACTCGTCTCAGAGAAGAAACAGAATTTCGTCCCAAACCCTTAGTTGAGGTGGGGGGACATCCAATTATTTGGCACATCATGAAGATATATGCACACTACGGTTTCCAAAACTTTATTGTGTGCTTGGGCTATCGCGGCAACATGATTAAAGAATATTTCCTCAATTATGAAGCCATGAACAATGACTTTACTATCTGTCTGGGACGCCAAAATGCCATCACTTATCACGAGGAACATCTGGAACAAGATTTTAATGTTACCCTGGCTGAAACTGGCGCGGCAAGCATGACAGGAGGGCGGGTAAAACGAATCGAAAAATATATCGATCGCGATAATTTCATGGTGACATACGGCGATGGAGTAGCTGATGTCAATATTGACGCCTTGCTCGAATTTCACAAGTCTCACGGGAAGCTAGCAACTGTCACTACATTTCGCCCGATTTCTCGCTTTGGAATTTTGGATGTAGACAGCGATAGCCGCGTAGTTCAATTTTCTGAAAAACCTCAAATCGACGGCTGGATCAGTGTTGGATATATGATATTCAACCGCCGGGTGTTTGAGTATTTGGGGGGAGATGATTGTATTTTAGAACAAGAGCCGATGCAGCGTTTGGCGGCAGACGGACAGTTGATGGCTTACCGTCATGACGGCTTTTTCTTTGCGATGGATACTTTTCGAGAATACAAGTATTTAAACGAGCTTTGGGATGAAGGGAAGGCTCCTTGGAAAGTGTGGAAATGAGTTAGTTTTGGAGCGGGCTTTTAGGCTCGCTCCACAATAATTTGAAGAAAAATAAGGCATATTCTGCGTTTATGAAGTACACTCCGCCACCAAGTAGTAGGGACATGGCACTGCCGTGTCCCTACCTCTGCTATAAAATAATTATAAAAAATGGATTCTCAAGAAATTATCAACAGCACAGAAACTTACCTACAAAAGTGCGTTGCACCCCACGCGGAAATTATAGACAGCGACTCGGAAGCGCTGAAAACAGCAGTTGCTGGATTAGAAAATCGATCGCTCTTAGCGTTACGAGTTCCCCAAAAATGGGGCGGTGCGGAAATTGCACCGGAGATATTTTACCAATATCAGGAATTGACGGCTCGATATTCCGGCGCTGTGTCTTTCCTGCAAACTCAGCACCACAGCGCAACTGCCATGCTTGCCAACAGCGACAATGAATTGCTAAAAAGCAGATACTTGCCCGCGATCGCCCAAAAAGAGTTACGCTTGGGTATTGGGTTTTCGCATTTAAGGCGATCGGGCGATCCGGCCGTCACCGCAACTCCCACCAAAGCGGGCTATTTACTGTCAGGAAAAGTTCCTTGGGTAACAGGTTTTGGATTGTTTCAAAAGTTTATTGTAGCGGCGGTACTTCCTGACAAACGCGCTGTTTTCGGTTTAGTGCCTTTTGCCAATATTGAACGCGAATCGGGTAAAATAGCTTTTAGCGAAATCATGCAGTTAAATGCCATGAGCTCGACTAATACTGTGACAGCCACTCTCGATAATTGGTTGCTGCATGAATCGGAAATAATTTCAGTTAAACCTGTCGGCTGGATTTCGGAAAACGACACCAAAAATATACTGAATTTTGTTCCGGGTACTTTTGGCTGTATTCGAGCAGGATTGGATGTAATTGCAGCAGCGGCGACTGCTAAGAATTCACCTTTTATAACGGCGGCTTGCCAAAAACTAGAGCAAAAGCTCGATCGGCTAAAACAGAATTTTCCACAATCTCAACATAGCTCGAAAGCAGAACAACTAGCGCTGCGAGCTCAAGCCATTGATTTAGCGGTGCGTTGCGGGCACGCTGCGGTTGCAGTTTCTAGCGGTGCTGCTAACGGTGCGGTACACCCGGCCGGGAGAGTTTATCGAGAAGCTTTGGTGTATACGGTGTCCGGGCAAACAAAGGATGTGATGGAAGCAACCCTCGATCGACTAATCGAATTTTAGATTTTAGATTTTAGATTGAGCTGGCAGAAAGTCAAAAACTCAACTGTGTTTAATAAATAATAGATATATTTAACCGGATGACAAACAACTTTAAGTCAAATAACTTAAAAACGATCGCCTACAGCCAAATTGTAGACCTAACCCATTCAATTCACCCAAACATTCCCATCTGGCCCGGAGATCCAGCAACAGAATTTGAAACTGTCTCTCAAATAGAACAACACGGCTATTTCCTGCGAAAATTCTCAATGGGAGAACACAGCGGCACTCACATCAACGCACCCAACAGCTTTTATGCAGCAGGAGCCAGCATTGATAGTTATGGCCCGCAGTCGCTAGTTTCCCCTGCAATTGCGCTCGACATTCGAGAGCAAAGTCTTGCGAATCCAGACTACACTTTAACAATTGATGATATATTGACTTGGGAACGGCAGCACAAACTTATAGAACCGGGAAATCTAGTTTTATTGTATACTGGCTGGCAAGAAAAATGGGATGACGAGCGATCATTTTTTAACCGAGACGAACACGGAATTTGCCACTTTCCCGGATTTGGCAAAGCAGCAACTCAATTTTTGCTAGAAGAACGCTCTATCGCCGGAATTGGAACCGACACCCACGGAGTAGATACCGGGCGAGATGAAAGTTTTGCGGTTAACAAATTGGTATTAGAAAAGCAGCGAATAGTCCTGGAAAATCTAGCAAATCTCGACTTGTTATCGGCGATTAACATCACTTTAGTTATCGGGATATTGCGTTTTGTGGGAGGTTCCGGCTCGCCTGTGTCAGTGTTAGCTTTTGTCGCTTGATGCGGTAAAATTAGATTGAAAAAACTCCAGTAAAAACCATCACATTAATGACACAACTGCCAAAAGATCTCAACGAGGCGATCGCCCAATCCCGCATTGCAACCGCCGCCGCCCTCTCGGACGGCAAAACTCTACTGCAAGTCGAATTAGTATTTCCCGAAATCGCCCTGCAAGCACAGTCTATCACCGAACAATTTCTCCCAGAATTTGAGGAAATCTACCCCGGAGTAAAAGTGTTTTTTCCCGACACCGGTGCGGCCGCCCTCGCGCGCCGCGACTGGGGAGAAACACCCTTTAAAGTCACTGATTTGGGCAGCAGTCGCACTTCTGTTGAAGATAAAATAGCACCGGAAGATCAACTTTTCCTCCTGATCAATCCAGCAGCCGTAGAAGTGGCCCAAGTCGAACAACTTTACATAGCTGCGGCCGGTCGCCCAGTAATTCTACTCAACCCGCGCCTCGAAGATGTTGCCACCATAGGTATAGGCTATGCCGGCCGCCAATTGCGCGATCGATTCCTCAGCAAAATCGAATCCTGCTACTACATCAGACCCCTAGACAGTGCTGCTTTATTCCGCTGCTACCCCCAATCCTGGCAAGTGTGGCTGGAAACAAACAACGAATACGAACTAATTTCTGAAACCGCCCAAAAACCAGTCGGAGACGATTTAGAGCGGATTTTAGCCGCTTCTCTCCCAAGCCCAGATCCCGACTCCACCGCACCTGCAAAACCCGTAAAAAAGAAAGGTTTTTTGGCAGAACTCCAGACATTCCTCAAAGCTTTGACTCAGTGACAATCGTTAAGGCTCGATCGTATTTTAGGGTGGGTCAGCTAGGATTATTTTCGACTTAATCGGTCGGCTAATCCCTGACGCACCAGGCTCACCGTGAAATAACTCAAAACTTTGCCTCAGTAACAGCAGTTGCAGAAGCACAATTAACAGCTTGCCTGTGTTTCTATCAGTAGCTACGTAAACAGAGACTGGCGAGCTTTACACGACATCTATACAAAGCAGTATAATGGGTGACACCCCTCCACCGTAAAAGAGGGGAGGCAAATAGCAGCAAAATCAAATGCTATAAGGTAGAGATTGGGGTTTTGAGTCAGGGAAGCGGATAAACACAATGGAGCACCGGCGCATTGTTATCGGGGACGTACACGGGCATTACGACGGCTTAATGACCCTGCTAGAGGCACTTGCCCCCGGCTCGAACGATCGCGTCTATTTTTTGGGAGACTTAATCGATCGTGGCCCCAAAAGCGCTCAGGTATTAGATTTTGTCCAGCAAAGCCCCTACCAAACTCTGCTGGGCAACCACGAACAACTGATGCTGGAGGCTTTGTCGGCGGTGCCTATGGATATGCGAGCGTGGCAATCTTGGCTGTACAGCGGCGGCGATGCGACAGTAGCAAGCTACAGAGATACAGGGATGATGCCGTACAAACACTTAGAGTGGCTGCAATCGCTCCCCACGTACCGGGACTTAGGGGACATCTGGCTGGTTCACGCCGGCGTTGACCCCCATCTGTCGATCGATGAACAGTCGATCGAGCAACTCTGCTGGATTCGCAAGGAATTTCACACGATGTCGAAACCCTATTTTCCCAATAAATTAATTATCACCGGTCACACGATCACCTTTACCTTTCATGGGGTCAGACCGGGCGAATTAGTCAGGGGCGAAGGGTGGTTGGATATTGACACGGGTGCTTATCATCCCAAAAGCGGCTGGCTGACAGGATTTGACCTCAGCTACCGCAGAGTTTATCAAGTAAATGTATTTAACAATCAAGTCCGAATTTTGCCGTTTGATGAAGTTGTCCGGCAATTGAAGCCGCAGCCGATTGCACCCTCGGAACCTGCGATCGATTCTGTTGTTCAACAGCAGTGTTAAATCAATTTGTAGTTGTAGGGTGCGTCAGTTTAAGTTTGAGCGATTAAGTCGAAATTAACCTGCTTGTGACGTACCCTAGTAACTGGATTTGTTTTTTAACTCCTATGTTGCACCATTGTCAATTAGCCTTTTATGAACAGGCTTTCCGGCCTGTTCCACAAGAAAATATTTCTTTTGTGGAACGGGCAAGATGCCCGTTATTGAGAATGGTGCAAGATGTGAGTTTTAACGAACCGCGAAGACGCGAAGATCGCAAAGTAAGAAAAGAGAAGATAAGACAAGAGAGTGCCTGACTGATTTAAAATTGCTACGAACCTAAAAGTCTGCGGATTTCTAGCCTGTAATCCTCATTATTCAAACCTTCACCGCTAGCAAGTTCCGGATCTATAGCCTGTGAAATAGCAGCAATACGATCGGCCGTAGCTGGGTGAGTGCTCAAAATGCTAGGAGGAGAAGGCTGGTTGAGCAACTTTTTCATAAAATCAACCATCCCAGATTGAGCGTAGCCCGCTCGCCCCATAGTTTGCAATCCCAACTGATCGGCTTCATACTCAGCTTGGCGGCTGTGAGGGCGGCGCAAAGCCAGTTCCACCCCAATCTGAACCGCCTGAGATCGATCGAGTCCAGTCGCCGAAGCTACACCTGAAGCGATCGCCATTTGACGCATTTGTTTGATCGCGTGGCGAGCACTAATGTGAGCGATTTCGTGGGCGAGTACACTTGCCAATTCTGCCTCATTGTCCGCCGCTGCCATCAAACCTTTATTCACATAAACAAAACCGCCCATAGTTGCAAAAGCATTAATATTGTCGTCCTCAATCACTTGAAAAGTATAAGGAATATTCGGGCGAGTGCTTTCTTGAGCGAGCCGTTGACCGATGCGGTTGATATATTCTGTAGTGTCGCGATCGCGATCTATCTTAAGCTCGCTGTTTGTTAACTGCTGATTAATTTGTCGGCCAATAGTCACCTCTTGGCCATCGGACATATTCGACAATTGAATAACTTGAATGCCTCTAAAAATCAGTTCAGGCAAAGAAAATGCTTGAGTCGGTTCCGGGGAAACCACCCCGATACCCGCAGCCACAATCAGCGACAGAAACAGATAAATTCCCCTACCGCAAGTACGCCGGCAAGTCAACCAAAAACTTTTTAACATGATTGATACGTGGGAGAAGTTAGATAAAATTTGAGGAAAAACTCAAAAAGTCACTCAATAGGCAGACGCAATTTGAGGCTGCTTAGTTGCTATTCTAGCTTTTTGTAAATTTTTAACCGCCCCACCAGCTTCTTGGCAATCCGCCTGTCGGCCAACCAACCGCCGTCAACTGCCTTCTGCGTTATACTTTAAGTGCCCAAGTCATGCGGATTTTGGGTGATCGTTGTGGTAATATCTTTTAGCTTCAGGACTTAAGCATCAATCAAGTATGTCATTGCCAGCGGTAGCTCAGCAATAGCAGCATCTGCTTTTTATCGATGTCTGCGTAAGTCCTGAGCTTGTAAACATACTCCTGTCGCTATCAGTATAATAGGCGATTATGAAAATTTTGGATTCTCAAGGCCGACTGTTCGGAAAACTCAGCATTCTAGACGTAGCTGCCGCTCTGATCGTACTGCTAGTTGCAGTCGGAATCTTCTTCTTTCCCGGCACTTCTGGCGGTTCCGTCGCCCAAGTCGGCACCAGTGTCAAACCTGTAGAGATTGATGCAATTGCGCTCGGTCTCAAAGGAACAAACGTTCCAGATTTGTTCAAAGCAGGCGATAAAATCAATGTGGTGATCCGCAATCAACCCTCCGGTCAGATTACCATCAAATCTGTCAAAACTATCACCAGAACCCTAGCAGTTCCTCAGCCCAACGGCACTCTGAAAGCTCTCCCCGATCCCAGAGAAGAAGAAGCCTTCAGCAAAAATATGATGTTTACATTAGAGGGAAAAGGTCAACTTACGGAAAATGGCCCGGTTTTAGGTAATACGAAAGTCAAAATTGGCACTACTTTAGAGCTTGAAGGCAGCAAGTACATTTTCAACGCCAGCGTTATCGATGTGCGAGTCAAAGAATAATTAGTAGTCAGTAGTCAGTAGTCAGTAGTCATTAGTCATTGCTAATGGGGAAGGGAGAAGAGGGAATTCATATTCCTTCTTCCTTCTTCCTTCTTCCTTCTTCCTTCTTCCTTCTTCCTTCTTCCTTCTTCCTTCTTCCTTCTTCCTTCTTTACCCTTCCGAAAGCAACTTTAAATATTGCCGAATTAAGCCAATCGTAACAGCGGGAATTTCTAACTGCGGAGTCAAACCTACGTTTTCCAGAGGTTGAAAAACTTTGATTGCTTCAGGGTTGAGGTTGGCCAACCGCTGGCCGATATCGGGCCCGGTAAACTGCGATTTTTCTCCCCAAATAATCGCTGTCGGTGTTGTTAGCTGAGTGATGTACAGTGACAAATCAAAGCACAAATCTCCCCGCACAAAAGACAGGGCGGCATATTCTGCATTTGGTTCCAAAGCAGATGCGAGGTAAGCATCAACAATTTCTTGATAAACGCGACGCGAATCGGCAAATTGGCGTTGTTCTAGGAAGCTGCGGATGCCACCGTCTGTGGCGATTCCGGTACTGTAGAGCAAGCGATCTAAAATTGGCGTGTTGACTAGCTTAGCGAAGAAACTGCTGCCGTAATCTTGTCCGAAATCCGACAAACCGCTGGGTATGGTCAAAATCAGGGATTTGAAGAGATCTGGCCGTGCGATCGCAGCTCGAATCGCGATCGCCCCCGTTAACGAAGAAGCAATCACATCTGTTGCACTGCCGCAAGTTTTTTCTAGAAATTCGATCAAAGTTGTGATATAATCTTCAACCTGATAATTTCTTGCCGGATGTTCTGAGCGCCCCCAACCGATTAAATCAGGTGCTAAAATTCGATATTCTGTCGCAAAAGCCGGATAAACTTTCGACCATTCGTAGGCACTCGACCCGCCACCAAAACCGTGAAAAAATACTAAGTTTGGTTGATTTTCCGAAGTTGAGGTCGGCAACCCCATCCAAGGCATTTTTTCAGCAGTGTAGTAAACCATTCTGCCGAGAGAAGTAACTATTGATCGCTGACCGAAGCCGAGGGGTACAAGCATAAACTAACCTCAATCGCTGTAATATTTTAGATTCTTTGGAGCCGCCCCGTCTTTGTTTAAAAAACTTGCAAAGCTGGTGGCGTTTTTGTAAAGATTGAGTAATGATTTAAATCTATTTTAGTACAGGTTAAGCGTGAAACTACAGACAGCAAGTAAGTTGTGCGATTTGGGCAATTAGGCTGTGTAGTTATCCTTACCCTTGCAAACTACCGCCGATCGGAGATAATAGCAAAATGATGGGTAAGACCCCTCACCAAAATAGAGTCTGTTCGCCAACCCCGAAAGCAGGCGCTCGGAAAGCAGGAGTATTAGAACTCGCTTTCAGGCAGGCAGCAGGTTGGCCCACGCTCGCCAATCACGAATCATTAATCACGATATTTTGCGGAGCAGTGGCTTTTGAGGTCGAAAGTCTTTGTTGGAAAGCGGGCGCTCGGGTTTCGATTCCTAATCGCAGGTTTGGCAATCACGGGCACCGCCGTTATCAATTCCCAAACACAAGAAACAACTAATCTCAGGGAGGTCTACTAAAATGCAACTGCTCAGGAAACGGGATCGCGAGGGTTTTATGGTTGATGCGAAAAGTCTTCAATCTGACGGGTTTGCAGAATTTGATACAGCCTGTCGAAGCATGGATTTAAATGGCAAAAAGTCTTTTGTTGCCATTCCAGAACGCTCAGGCGCAGGGTCAGAGGCGCGATCGCGCGCCACCGTACCTGCGATCGTCCGCGTAGCTTTAGAAGACTTGAAATGCTTTGAAGTAGTAGAACACCAGTTTGCACATTGGGGGGTGACTTTTAGCAATGCCGTCGCCATCCAACCTTCAAACCCAGCATTTTTCACGGGTTCTGGGGCAACAGTGTTAATGGGAGCCCCCAAAAGCGGACTGATAGAAGTAACTTTTAAGTATCCAGTTCGCTGGGTGTCAGGACTTGTCACCAGTTCCCGGCGAACTGTTTTATCTGCTTGTGACATTGACGGCAACCCTATTGTTCAGGATGAAATGCCGGCGCCCAATCTGGTCGGGTCTAATTCTCCGATCGCCCCTAGGGCTCCCCTGCGCGTAAAAGCTCGGAATATTCATAAAATTACTTTTTACGCTTTTGATGGTCAGCTAATAGTCGATGACTTGATGTTTGGATTTTAAAGCCATGCCATAAGTAGCATCCCAAGTCTGCAAACCTTCGAGAAGGGCATTGCGGACTAAAGCTTCTGGTTCCCGACTCAGCATCAGGCGAAAGCACTCGGCAGCGCGGGAACGGGCGATCGAACTTTTGACTGAACTCACAGGACCAAACCCACCCTTATTCACCAAATCAGTCATTTGTCGCACTGCAATCAAACGCTTCACGGGGTCAGCATCAGTCAAATCCGCCAAGATGCGATCGAGCGCCACTTCATCTTTTGCGGCCCTCCGACTCAACCCTTGCCGCAGCAACAGCCCTGCAATCGCGATCGTGCCCAAATTCTGCAAAATCAGGCTCAAAGCCATCCAGTGGCTCTCGGAGTCCGCCCAAATCGCCAAACTCATGTAAGCGCCCAAGGTAGCAATGCCACCCGTACCCACCGCTAAAACAAATCGGCGGTTCGGACCCTGCCAAAATTGCTCGCCTTTCGATCGCAGCAATTGCCAGTCCCACGACTGCCCTCGGTAAACCAGCATCATCGCTGCTATCCCCAGGCCTGTGGAAAACAGTAACTCACTGTTCCACAACCCCCAAACTCCTGCCAGGGTGACAACTGCCAGCCAACCTTTTGTTCTAGTCAAACGCTCTAGCAGCCACTTGAGAAGAGCAGTAGAATACACAGGCGATCGGGCCGACTCGCTCTTGCCACCTACCCTCCGGCGTCTTGTTTCGGCAGTCCGGCCTGTGGCTGTTGGGGTTCCCGGCGGGCGATCGTCCGAACTAAATTCCCTCAAAGCTTGGCCCTGAGTCATTTCTAAGGACCATTCGCTCAAGGGGAGCGATTCGAGTTGCAAAGTGCGATCGGGTACTTTCACAGGCGATCGATTCAGCTTGGTGGTAGTTTTTTTAACTTGATTCATACTGACTTTTTTGAAAAATAACTTAAAGTTATCCAGGCGTTTTTAACACTGATTTAGATTCTTGTTGACATTCTCACCGGGCTAAAGCCACGGTGATTCTAAACATCACTGTTTAGGCTTCCTCTTTCTACGACCCGACTT
>NZ_JAUBPU010000118.1:0-4407 GCF_036700885.1 Microcoleus sp. S13_B4 | reverse complement strand
AAAGAGCATCCCTTGGTGATATTTTTGGATGACTTACAATGGGCGGATTCGGCATCGCTGAAGTTAATGCAATTGCTAGTCAATGAGTCGCAATTGGGTTATCTGTTGCTGTTGGGAGCCTATCGGGATAATGAAGTATCACCAGGCCATCCCCTGATGTTGACCTTAGATGAAGTGAGGAAGGCCGGAACAACCCTCAACACCCTAACCTTAGCACCGCTCGACCCAATCAGTTTGAATCAATTGGTAGCGGATACGCTAGTTTGTTATCCTAATTTGGCACAACCGCTGACAGAATTAGTATATCAAAAAACTCAAGGAAATCCATTTTTTGCGACGCAGTTTCTCAAAGCCTTGCATCAGGATGAATTGATTATTTTTGATCTCCAATCGGGTCATTGGCAGTGCGATATTAGTAAAGTGAGAGAAGCAGCACTGACCGATAATGTAGTGGAATTTATGGCGCAGCAGTTGCAGAAGTTGGCCAGAGAAACTCAGGATGTTTTAAAATTAGCCGCTTGTATTGGCAACCAGTTCGATTTAGCAACATTGGCAATTGTTTCAGAGAGTTCCGAAACGAAAACCGCAACGGCTTTGTGGAAAGCTTTACAGGAAGGGCTGATTCTTCCCCAGAGTGAAGTTTATAAGTTTTATGTAGGAATAGAACAGAATATTTCTCAAGCGATTACTCAAACGGTTGCCTATCGCTTCTTACACGATCGCGTTCAGCAAGCTGCTTATTCTTTGATTGCTGCTGACCAAAAACAGGCAACTCACCTAAAAATCGGGCAATTGTTACTCCAGAATACCCCGATTCAAGAACGGGAAGAGCAGATTTTTGCCATTGTCAACCAATTGAATGTGGGATTGGAGTTAATTTCTCAACCAGCGGAACTTGAAGAAGTGGCGCGGTTGAACTTAACAGCAGGACGCAAAGCAAAAGCATCCACAGCCTATGCCGCAGCCGTGAAATACCTGAGTACGGCGATGGATTTGCTATCGAACTCGCGCTGGCAAACTCAGTACGATTTGACTTTAGAAATCGTTGTGGAAGCGGCAGAGGCAGAATATCTCAATACCAATTTTGCTGCCGCCAGTACCCTAGTCGAAATGGTGTTGCAGCACGGGAAAACATTACTAGATCGTATCCCAGCTTACGAGCTCAAGATACAAGTTTTTATGGCGCAACACCAATTGAACGATGCCATTGATACGGGATTGCAGGCATTAGAAGTGTTGGGCTACCCCGTTAACCTGAGCGAGCAGGAATTTTTAGTGGAATTGCCCGCTGTAGAATGCTTGGAAGACTACCCCACCATGACTGACCCCGCACAACTAGCAGCCATGCGGATTCTTAAAGTCTGTCTTGCTCCTGTACTAGCAGGCAGACCGCAAATTCTGCTGCCAGTAGTTGTGAGGCAAGTGAAACTCTGTCTTGAAGGCGGTCACTCTCCTTTGGCATCAGGAACCTATGCTTGGTATGGCACGCTCTTATGCGGCGCTCTGGGCAACATTGATATCGGATATCAAGCAGGGCGGCTGGCACTGCAACTGCTCAAACATTTTGAAACCAGGGAACACAAAGTTGTTACCTATAATATGTTTTACACCTTCGTCCACCATTGGAAGGAGCCTTTACGAGAAAGCATATCTCCTCTTGCCGATGGGGTACAGATTGGGCTAGAAGGCGGAAATTACGAATATACAGGTTACTGCATCACCAACTATTGTTTCTACATATTCCTGGCAGGAGAAAACCTAGAAACTGTTGAATCTGAGCATAATAAATACCATAATTTGTTGCTAAGTTTGAAAGTGGAACACTCCATTTCTGTATCAGAGGTTTGGTATCAATTATTGTTGAATTTGTTGGGAAAAGCAGTCAACCCTCTCCAGTTAATTGGTGAGAGATTTGACGAATCTACCATGTTGTCGCAACTCCTAGAGCAGAACGATCAATTTGCTCTGTTCAATGCGTTTTTAGCAAAGACGATTCTGTTCTATCTGCTCGAAGAGTTCGAGCCAGCAGTGGAGAGTGCAGCTAAGGCAGCGAGTTACTCTAGCGTTGGGTCAGAAAATTTCGTCAATTTGCACTTCTACCAATCCCTAGCACTGCTGGCTAACTACCCCAACGTCTGTTCCCAAGAGCGATCGCATTACCTAAGTCAGGTTGATGCCAATCAGGAAAAAATGCAGTGTTGGATGCAGCACGCTCCGATGAACTACGAGCATAAATACCATCTGGTGGCAGCGGAAAAAAATCGCGTTTTCAATCACAAAACAGAAGCCATAGAATTCTATGACCTGGCGATTAAAGGAGCCAAAGAAAACGAATACCTCCAAGACGAAGCGTTAGCCAACGAATTAGCTGCCAAGTTCTACCTGGACTGGGGCAAAGAAAAAGTTGCCGCCGGTTATATGCAGGAAGCATATTACTGTTATGCCCGTTGGGGAGCTAAAGCCAAAGTTGAAGACCTAGAACAACGCTATCGTCAATTACTTGGGCCCACCTTGAATCAGCCAAAACTCCGCTTTAATCCTCTAGAGACGCTGGCAACGATTAGCCACTCTTCGCAGACTTCAAGTAATAGCAGCACGAGTATTTCCGATGCCCTTGATTTTGCCTCTATTGTGCAAGCTGCTCAAGCTTTATCCAGTAAAATTCAGATTGATGAATTGCTCGGTACCCTCAACCAAATTATTTTAAAAACTTCGGGCGCAGAAACTTGTGCTTTGCTACTCCCCCATCAGGATGAATGGCAAATCCGAGCAATAACGCACCTCAATCCAGATAATGAGTTACCCACAACCCTGCTGCAAACCCAACCTATAGATGGCTCGGCGGTGATTCCGCTCAAACTGGTTTATTATGTCAAACACACCCTGGAAACTGTGGTTATTGAAGGCGGCAAAACCGAAATTCCGGGTGTAATGAATGACTATATGCTCCAGCACAAGCCTCAGAGTATGCTATGTACTCCGATTCTCGATCGCGGCAACTTAGTTGCGATACTTTATCTGGAACATCGATCGACAAAAGGAGTGTTTACTCGCGATCGTCTCCTCGTCCTTAACTTCCTCTGTACTCAGGCTGCCATTTCCCTAGAAAATGCACGACTGTATCAGCAAGCGCAGGATTACGCCCACCAGCAGGCAGCCATTTCCCAAGAAAATGCACGACTGTATCAGCAAGCGCAGGATTACGCCCACCAGGTGGAACAATCTCAACTGCAATTAGTGCAGAGCGAAAAAATGTCGGCGTTGGGGAACTTAGTGGCCGGGGTTGCCCATGAAATTAATAATCCAGTCGGATTTATTTCTGGCAATATTCATGAAGCGATCGCCGCCGTCAAAGATCTTACAGAATATGTGGAACTCTACCAAGAAAAATTTCCCAGTCCGGGTGAGGAAATCGAAGAAAAAGCTGAAGAGATGGAAATCGAATATATCTTAGAAGATTTACCCAAAATGTTGAATTCGATGCAAGTCGGGTGCGATCGCATCCAAGGCATCAGTACCAGTCTCCGCACCTTTTCCCGGGCTGACAAAGATTACAAAATTCCCTTCAATATTCATGAGGGAATTGACAGTACGATTTTGATTCTTAAACACCGATTGAAATCCAACGAACAGCGTCCAGCTATTCAAGTAGTGAAAGAGTACGGGAACCTGCCACCAGTTGAGTGCTTCCCTGGACAATTAAATCAGGTGTTTATGAATATCTTTGCCAATGCCATTGATGCACTGGAAGAATCGAATCGAGAACAGAGTTTTGCGAAGGTTAAAGCCCAAGCCAATTGCATCACGATTCGGACAGAAATGAAGTCTTCTGAGTGGGTTACGATTCGCATTTCTGACAACGGGCCAGGGATATCAGATGAGATAAAAGGTCATATTTTTGACCACTTATTTACCACTAAGGGAGTAGGGAAAGGCACGGGATTGGGTTTGGCGATCGCACGCCAGATTGTAGTTGAGAAACACGGCGGTACAATTGAGGTAAATTCTGTATTGACCGAAGGGACGGAGTTTACAATTTTCTTGCCGATGAAAGGATAAGATTATCTTGATAGATGGCAATTTTTCTGTTCAAAAGTTAGAAAGAGTAGAAGCGGTAGAGTCTGTCTGCTGGAGCTCGCTGTTCAATCCTCGTTAGACTCGACAAATAAAAGTGTATACTTACTTACAACAGTCAAAGTCTAACATGGAGTAATCCAGAGGAGTACCGCAGTGGATTTGACAAACCGAATTTCAGGATATCATCTGGTTGAGCAATTATACTGTGGTTCGAGAACCCTAGTTTATCGAGCCATCCGAGAAACAGATCAGCTTCCAGTTGTCATTAAACTATTAAATCGAGACTATCCCAGCTTCAGCGAACTGCTGCAATTCCGCAACCAGTATACT
>NZ_JAUBPU010000063.1:0-34540 GCF_036700885.1 Microcoleus sp. S13_B4 | reverse complement strand
CCCGTTGATAGGCGTTAAGTGGAAGTCCTGAGAGGGATGAAGCTGAGGCGTACTAATAGACCGAGGGCTTGACCTCTATTTCCACATGGTGATGATGATGACTTAATTCTCTGCAGTCTTCAGGGTTTTTTTTACGCTCTTATAGTTTTTTCCCGCTCTGTCGCTAGACGCACTGCCACCACAGAGATTCCCTCCCAAGCTCGCTTTTTAAATGCCCAGGTGGCGCAGATATTTGCCCCGTCACTGCCGAGCGAAAATATACAAACAAAAGCTCCTCTGATGTAGGAGTTTTTGTTTTATGGGCTTTTAGCCTTTAAAGAACTTGGACGGCGTAACGAGAGTGTTCAAGTCTCGGTTGGAGATGATGGCGTAAACCAATCATCCGGCTTTGGACACTCCTCCTCTGAAACAGTATGAGAGCCGTTAAACGGATGGTATAGCACCTCCTAGCCAGCAGATGCTGCTGGAGCATCCCTTTTTTTTACAGTCAGCCGATCACCAGTCGGGAATTTCTTCAGTCGCGTCGAATTGGGCTTGTGACAGTTGCTCCCTCGGTAACGGCACAGCAGGCAATTCATGCTCTACACCGGGAAATGTGTCTTTTCCGGTGTAGGAAAGCATGGAAAGACTTGCGATCGCACCTCGCACTTGATCTGGCTTCACTTCTAAGTATTTCTGCAACTGTTCGAGGTTGCTGTGGCCGCTGATTTCTTGAATGATCCGCAGCGGAATTCCGGCGTTGCTCATCTGGGTGAGGGCCGTTCTCCTAAAACTGTGGGTGGAGGCTCCCTCGATGCCGGTCCGCTCGAACGCTTCTCTCAAAACCTTGTCGGCTGAGTCGGGGTGCAAGTGCTTCCAGTGGTGCGAAGGGTGGCGGCCGGGGAATAAATAAGTCTGACCCGCGTTGGGTTTCCAAGATGTCAGGAGACTTCGCAAATCTTCAATGACGGGAATCGTTCTGGTTTGGAGTTGGCCTTTGGTGTTGCCCTTGCGGAAGTTGATTGTAGGTCGGACTGTACCTCTGCCAGTGTAAATATCGATGACTTCCAGGGAACAAGCTTCGGCAATACGGCAGGCGGTGTAGAGACAAACTCCGAAAAGGGTGCGATCGCGTGAGGTTTGCAAACCTTTGTTGAACAGCAGTTCGATTTCCTCCTGCGTTAGGATTTTTGCTTGCCCGTGCCGTTCTATTTTCATGCTTGGTGTATACTCGACCCGATGCTCCAAAGTTTGCCGCAAATACTGCATTACTGCATCCGTCGGGGGTATTTCTTAACGAGGTGGCTGAGGGCGAGCGTCATAAATTAGCTGACCCTGCTAACGCAGTAAAGGTGCAAAGGTCACATTTATCGGAGCCATTAGCTTAACAAAAGTAGTAGGATTAATGATACTAAATAGGTTGATGCACTTCTAAAAGTGGTTGACAACCTGCTGTTACTGTTCTATATCCAAATTGGACTCAAAACTCAACTAAATTATGTACTAGCATAACGTCTATATACCCTGTGATAGCGGAATCTCCAAAACAAATTCAGCTCCCCGCATCGGTGCTGAAATGCACGTTAGCGAACCGCCGTGCTTTTGTACGATAATTGAGTGCGAAACAGACAAGCCCAGACCAGTCCCCGAACCTACAGGCTTAGTTGTAAAAAAGGGATCGAATACCCTAACGCGGACTGATTCACTCATTCCAAGTCCGTTGTCTGCAATTGAGACGATCGCGCTATTGCCTTTTACCTCTGTGCGAATCCAAATCGCAGGCGTTGGACACTGTTGGTTGTCCAACAGTACCAGCGCATCGATCGCATTGCATAGAATATTCATAAACACCTGATTGAGTTCTCCAGCAGAACACTCGACTAAAGGCAGGTTCCCGTATTCTTTAACAACTTGGATTTCTCTGCTCGCAAGGCCGACCGGCTCGCCGCTATCATCTCCATCCCCCAGCTTTACCGCTGAGTTCAGGCGGTGCTGCAAAATCAGCAGCGTGCTCTCAATCCCTTCGTGAATGTCAACCCGCTTCATCTCGCTCTCTGCAAGGCGCGAAAAATTCCGCAAACCTATCACAATATTGCGGATGCGCTCGGCTCCAACATTCATCGACTTCAGAATTTGCAGCAAGTCTTGTTTGAGGAAATCCAGTTCAATTTCCTCTGTTATTGCTACCAATTCAGGAGTAAGAATCGGGTATGTCCGCTGGTAAACATTGATTATTTGCAGCAAATATTGCATATATTCAGTTGCGTGAGTAAGATTGCCATAAATGAAATTAATCGGATTGTTAATTTCATGAGCAATTCCAGCAACTAGCTGTCCCAAACTTGACATTTTTTCAGTTTGAATCATTTGAGCCTGAGTCTGCTGCAATTCTATCAGAGCATTTTCTAGCTGAACTGCTTGTTCTTTTAACTGCACTTCTGACTGCCTCAAAGCTGATTCAGTAGAGATTCGCTCGCTAATTTCCTGCTGTAGGAGCGCATTTTTTTCTGTAACTTCCCGCGTTCTATCTTGCACTTTCGCCTCTAAAGTCTGGCTGTACTCCTGCAATTTTTCATTAGCTGCCGACAAGTTTTTATAGAGAAAAGCGTTTTCTAAAGAAATTGCAGCTTGAGTAGAAAGAAGCTTTAAAACTTCCTGCCTTTCTGCTGTGAAAACACCCACTGCCATATTATTTTCTAAATAAAGCACAGCAATTAAAGTACCTTGATTAATAATAGGCGTACATAAAATAGACTTAGTATTGTTTTTGACAATGTAAATATCATTTTTGAATAGTTCATCCCTCCCGGCATCATCTAAAACAACATCTCTTTTCGTTCGGACTACATAATTTATTAGAGACAATGGCAAATCCTGACTGAAAGCGATTGGAAGCGACTGCTGTACTATTATCCGATCTCGTTCAACAGAACCAGACGCTTCTATTAACAAGTCGCCATTTTTTGCTAAAATTAAAAAACCGCTTTGGGCGCCAGCGTTCTCCATCAGAATTTTTAGCAATTTTTCTAGCAATTTACTCAAAACAACTTCGCTCGCTAAAACTTGCGAAGCCTTCATTACTGTGGCTAAATCAAGGAAAGAATTACCGATTGTATTATGTGTAAATGTTGTAGTTTCTGTAGAGGTAGTTCTCTCAAAGCTGGCGTTATTAGCAGCAGATATCAGAGAAAGAAGCGGAGGATATCTTGACTCCAAATCTGCAACCTTAGTCTTCGCTCCCCACCGAGCGTAGCCGTAGTATGCTGATGCCATGTAAGTCTGACCGATCTCCTCTCTTGAAGCCCCTAAATAAAATTCAGCCGCCAGTTCGTAAGCTAAAGCTTCCTCCTGAACGTACCCCTGTTTTTTAGCTCCCGCGATAGCGAGATCGTAATACTCCATCGCTTCCCAGTTTTGCCCTTTCACCCGCGCTATTTCTGCCTCAACCAGCTCGTATTTATGCTGATAATTAGCCGGAGCATGGTAAGCCCAACCCTTCATTTTTTCTTGATTCAACTCCACAATAGCCAGAGCTTCTTGTTGCTCGCTCTCCCTCCCAGATTCAGCCGGAGCTCGTACATCGGGATACTGAGCCAGAAGAGCTAGCGAATAGTAGAAATTGTGAACGGCAACCGTCATGTGTCCGGGTGCTGATGCTTTATATTTTTCAGCGATTGAAGCATTTTCAATGGCAGCAGCAAACTCTTTAAATAAGTAAGAGAGAATTGCTTTAGCAAGATAGGCAGCAAAAAGGGATATCTGGTTATTTGCTGTTTCTAAGATCGGCAGCATTTCTACTTCATCAAAACTCTCGCCAATTAAGCAACATTTGTCAGCAGTAGGTCGGAAAAGATTCAAAACTAGCTGCCTCCATATCTTAACGTAGTAAATGCCAAATTCTTGTTTGAGTTTCAGCAGTAAATCGAGATAATGAGCTTGGCGCGACTCTACAGATTCTAGGTAGTTGCCAATTAAAAATATATGAGCGCAAGAGTTCAAAGCACAATAGCCAGCATATTCTACATCTCCAGTATCCAGACCGCTTTGAACCCCGAATTGCAAAGCATCTATTGTTTCCCTAGCGTGTTCTTTCCAATGTCTGATAGTAACGTTAAACAGAGTGTACACTTTAGCTGTGAGTTCTTTAGCATTAAATTGCTCTAACAGCTTCAAAGCTATCTGACCGGAATAATATCCTGCCTCTAAATCTCCAAGTGCTGCACATAGGAGCAAGCCATAAATGCTGTAAGCGTAAGCTGCTAGCGCTGAATGACCGTTTTCAAGGCATAGATTAATTTGAGTCAATACAATCTGCAAAACCATCTCAGGCTTGGCAATAGAAGCGGGAGCTGAGATAGTCATCAGCAGCCGCATCGCCGCCAGCTTATCAGGAGCGTTCATTTCTGGAACATTTTCCAAATCTGTCAGCGAAGGCAATTTTACTGAGGCATTCCCGGCTACTAGCAATTTGGGAGAAACCCCGAGCATTTCCAATATTTCCCAACCCGTATCAATAGCTTTAATGAGCTGGTTCTGAGCGACATAAGATTGAATTTTTAGTTCGTATACTTTCACCTTATCGAGTAGGGTTTTTGCCTCTTTTAAAACAGCGTCAGCTAGTAGTTCAGAGTGCTTGAAATTGGTATTTAAAAATTCTGTTTCTACTGCTTCTACATGGATGTTGAGAGTCAATTCATACTGACTCTGCCAGCTATTAGCAGCAAGGAGTTCCAAACCAATATTTAGATACCTGGCAGCCGCTTCGTAAGCTGTCGCTGCTTTTGCTTTCTGACCGGCAATTAGATTTAGGAAAGCTAGTTCATCTTTTTCTACTTGCCCAACTATTAAGTCAGTGCTAAAATTAAGTTGATTGACCAGAGCAAAGATATTTTCTTTTCTGTCTTCAGGGCTGGTATTTTGCAGCAAAAGTTTGCCAATGCTCAGGTGAGTCGATTTTCGATCGGATTCGGTAATCAAAGAATAAGCGGCTTGCTGCACGCGATCGTGCAAAAACTTATAGTCTACCCTGGAATCGCTGAGAATAAGTTCGCTTAGTTCCTCCTGTTGAAAAACTAGCGGGATTTTGTAGTTTCCACTTAGAGGCAAAATTAAACCCGACTGAAGTGCCGGCCACAGACCAGAAGCAGTAACTGATTCTGACTCTTCATTCACAATTGCCAAAACGCTTAAATTAAAAGTGCTGCCGATGCAAGCCGCCAATTTTAAGACTTTTTGCGTTGATGCTGGTAGCTTTAGAATATTCTTTGCTATCAGTTCAACGATATTGCAATTCGCAATACCAATGGTTTGAATAAGTTCGATCTCCCACTGCCAAATACCAATAAAAGTGTCGTAAGTTAGCAGTTGTTCGGAATCTAGCACTTTCAGCAGTTGAGTCAAGAAAAAGGGATTGCCTTGGGTTTTATTGAAAAGCAGTTCTGAGAAAGATTTTATACGGCTAGCTTCGGGAGATTCGTTGAGCGTATCTGCAATTAGCTGCCTGACATGGTTTAGCTGTAAAGGTTTAACAGTAATATTATTGATGGCAGCCCCACTTTCTCGAATCTTTTCTAATGTCTGAATCAAGGGATGAGCTGGATTGACTTCGTTATCCCGATAAGCTCCGATCGTTAACAGATATTGGCTGTCGCGATCGCTCATCAGCAGTTGGATTAATTTGAGGGATGCTGAATCAGCCCACTGCAAGTCGTCTAGGAAAAGAACGAGGGGGTGTTCGGGTTGACAAAAGACTTTGAAGAACTGTTGAAAAACGCGATTAAAGCGGTTTTGGGATTCATAGGAACTCAGTTGTGGTACTTCTGGCTGATGACCGACAATCAGTTCAAGTTCGGGAATAACATTAATAATTAGAGAACCATTTTGACTCAGGGCCGTTAAAATCTTCTCTTTCCAAACAGCTAATTTTTCAGAATCTTCTGTTAATAGCTGTCGCAAGAGTGACTGGAAAGCTTGAATCAGCGAAGCGTAAGGAATATTGCGCTTAAACTGGTCAAATTTACCAGCAATAAAATACCCCCGCTTGGCTGCAACAGGTTTGTGAACTTCATTCACTAAGCAAGATTTACCAATTCCCGAATAACCGCTGACCAGCATCATTTCGGTTGTGCCGAGGCTGGTTCGTTCAAAGGCTTCCATTAATACAGCTACCTCTTCTTCCCTGCCGTAGAGTTTCTGCGGGATCAGCAGTTGACCGGATAAATCTTTAGACCCTACAATGAATGGTGAAATTGTGCCGAATTCCTGTAGCTGAGTTAGGCAATTTTCTAGATCGGCTTTTAATCCCTCAGCAGTTTGATACCGCTCTTCTGCTGTTTTGGCTAATAATTTGAGCGTGATGTCAGAAATTGCTTGGGGAATTTCTGGATTTAACTGAATCGGCGGAACTGGTTGCTTTGCTAAATGGCAGTGAACCAATTCCATTGGGTCAGTAGCTGCAAAAGGTAGGGAACCTGTCAGCATTTCATAAAAGGTTGCACCCAAAGAGTAAAAGTCGGTACGATAGTCAATCGACCGATTCATCCGACCCGTTTGCTCTGGGGATATATAGGCTAGCGTGCCTTCCAGACAATTAGGATTGTTAATTGTTTGGTTTTCTCTGCCCAGGCGAGAAGAAATGCTAAAATCTATAATTTTAACCACCCAAGTTGCAGTATGGACAATAATATTTGGTGGCTTAATATCTTTATGAACGATCTGCTGTTTGTGGAGTTGCCCTAAAGTTTCCGCTAACTGAATTGCTATTCGGAGAAAGCCGATAAAATCGTTCTTGAGAGAAGGAAGGATGTAATTTAAAGATTGAGCGCCAAAATCTTCCATAATTAAGGCAAAGCTGTTTTGGTATCTTTCCAGCGCCAAGCACTTAACAACTCCTGGGATGTTTAAGTTTTTTGCGATTTCATATTGATACTTTAAATTAGCAACATCAATAGGATGTGGATACTTAGAACTTAGTAGCTTAACAATAACAGGCTGTTGGTTCTGAAGCTTCAGCCCCCGATAAACAACTGTTTTAACGCCTTCATTAATTTTTTGAAAATTTGTGTATCCCGGAAGTTTTAGCATATTTTTTGGTGATTAATAATTCGTTTATAGTAGCTTTAACAGAATTTACGCAACATCACCGCAGGCAGGGGGCAACCAGAGGGGACTTGCCCCTACAAAAGGCAGAGCCTTATGCTGTTCGAGGTAAGCCCTGTTTAAATTATTCACTACATCGGGCAATACTGCGGACAGTTGCGGAGGATCTCGCCCCCGCAGAGTCTGGAGAAGTACGTTGTTGGGCGGGGGCCCTCAAAGAGCGCACAAGGGCAACAACGTACTTCTGACCCGAGTTTTGCCGATCGCAATCTCTTTTCTGTCGTTCGTATAGCTCGGGAATTAAAGATATTATTCCGTTTAGGTGTTAGCTTTTTTTTCGCTTCGAGCGCTGTAAATTCATTGCTGCTGCACCCTGGCACAGGTGTCAGAACCAAGCATCCCTCTCACCGATAATTTGTTTTGCATACTCAATCTCAAAAATTTGTTTTAAAATAGCACGGGCAGCCTGCATAGCTGACATAACGGTTGCTTCGACACAGCCGGAATTGTAACCGTTGTCGATCCAGTCGCCCGTCAAGTAGAGGTTAGCGAAGCCTGATCCATCGGTTTTGAGCCGATATTTTGTACTTCCGGGAACAGAAAGCACGTAACGCTCTGAAGGATCGATGTTGACTCGCCAATATTGGGAATAGAAACGTTTCTGTCCCTGCTGGTTTTTTAGATCGACAAGCAAATCCCAATTTAACCCTTGAGGATTTTCTGGAGTGGTGGCTTTAGGCCACAGGTTGCCGATTTGGTTTTCGAGGAAGTTGATCGCCTGTTGTTCCACTTTCTCCTGTTCCCTTTTGGGGAAATCGCGATCGCTGCTAGGAGGAATTCCTGAGTCTGCTATTACGCCTGTAAAATAAGCAAGATTGTAGGGATAATGTTCAGAAGACCAATTTTCGCGCTGGATCAAATCACTCATATCGGCATAAGTATCGAGGGGTTCTACATAAGAACCGACCACAGGACTGCCCCCCCTCCACCCCAACTGCTGTAAATTAGATTTAAGCCACAACTGTCCGCCTTGAGTTGGAACTGTTTCGATTTGATTCACCATATTAGCCCATTTTTGATGAGCAGGATTTTTTTCAGCATTAATCAAATCGCCGCAGATAAAGGGTAAAGCTCCTAGAGAAATGCCGAGAATTACCAAGTCAAAATCTTCTCCAACATTGAGAGTGACTGGGGTTTCCTTATCTTGCCAGGGACTCCAAAAAGACTCCAAATTTACCTGCTGTTGCTGGAGTTCTTCACCTTCTACAATTTGCTCGTAGCGGGGTTTGCTCGGCCAGCAGAGGAGCCTCTTAACTTTAATCAGCGGCTCGTATTCCCGAGCTGGTTCTTTGAGATTAACCTGGCGTCCCAAAGAAATGCTAGCGATCGACTGCTGCGAATCGTCAAGGTGCAACTGTTTCACGCGGTGGAAAAACTCAAATTTGACACCCCGACGTTTCAGCACTTTATAAAGCGGGGCGAAAACCGTATCTCCCATACCAGCTTGCATTTTCCACATAATCGCCCCGTTGTACTGGAAAATTACGGTTGTTAGGATACGGATTGCTGTGCCTGCTGCTAGTCTGGGCTGATGAACGTTCCCCCCTGGAAAGGCATAAACAAGGTCATACAAAACGCGGATAAATGCTGAATTGATGCTGGTTTCCCCAGCCCCGTGTTTTTGCAGCCACTTTCTATAGTCATACTCGTCTAAGGATTCTAAAGAACCAGAATAAATCACTTCATCTACAAATAATCCCCGAATGTTGGCAAATGCTAAATCTAATAAAACTATAATCCGAAATGTATCGTCATCTTGCTCAATTTCTGCTTCGATAGAGCTTCTCAACCGCTGCATAAATTGCTCTAAAAGCTTAAGAATGATTCTGTGGTGTTCGGGGCGATGAGTACGGGTATCGTCCGGCATGGATTTGGCTAACTTGTAGGCCAAATCGAGAAATGTTCCTTCTGATGTTAAATCAATAGTGTCTAAGGTAGTTCCTATCTGTTTCATCGCATTTTCCAACCACTGACACCAGCGGGCTGGTTCTTTGAGAAGTAACTGCACCAGTTGGTCGGGAAGGTGAAGCGGTGCAATCTCTGAGGTTAGTTTAAGAGTTTCCCCGCCAATATCTATCTGTTTGGCAAGAAGTTCTAACCAGTTCGGGATTTGCTGATTACTGGAGAATCTGTTAACTGAACACTGAGATTTTAAAGAGCTTGAACCTTCAAATCCATCGTGCATCAATTTGAGCAGGGAGCAGATATGCTCCCACATCGAGAAATAGCCCCCTCCTTCCCAAGGAAGCAATTTATTCGTGGGAAAGTTGAACGGCCACTGAACCCAGCGACCGTTAATATATTCTTCGAGAACTATGAGACTGTGAGGCTTGAAGGCATCTTCTATGCTCAAAAATGGGCCATCTTCTCCTAATTCGTCGTAGCACTGCTTCATCAATCGAAAAGCATTCTCGTAGAATCCAAAAAAAATGTGCAATCCATGTTCTTCAATGCGGTAGGTAGGTTCGTGGTAGGGGGGGTTCGGCTCCACATTGCGTCCTGATGCACCCTTACCTCCCAGACGCCAGCCCTGTTGGTACACGGTAATATCGTAGAGGGTATTCCATCCCGGCTGGCTGGTGAGTTCAAAAGCAGTAGTTAGGGAGGCTACTCCCCCTCCCAAGATGGCAATTTTTTTGAGTTTGGGTGCTGAAGCCATGTGTTTATTCAGTAGATTATCTACTTTCAAAAGTATATCTTTCAAAATGGAGGTGGCGAGCCAGTGCTGTTATGCAATAATGGTAAGTTATTGTCCACTTTTTAACAAGCTAACTCATAAAAAGTGTAGCCTAAGAATGCGCTTTCCAAACCGTAGTACCGTTTTCGACTGTGAAATCAAAGTTGAGCCAGAAAGCAAGCTTGGGTTGTATGTTTACTGATTGTTCTGTTTGTAGGCTACCTTTATAAAGCCCCAGTTCTTTGACGATGGGGTGGCTGGCAAAATCGTAGATTGTCACCTCGAACTGAGAACCCAAAGAATCAAAACTTAGGAGTTGGCCTGCGTGAAATTTTGACACTTTCATGGGAATTTCTACGATAGCTTGATAGCAAGCTTGTTTCCCGTTTTCTTCATCGCGAAACTGCTTGAGCATGACGACAGGAATTTCTGCATTGAGTAAGTATTCTAACAGATTCAGCGGCAGCCACAAGCCGGGAACTTCAATGATGCCGTCGTTCGCGAAAAGTAACTGCGTGATGTTAGTTACTGCTTCGGAATAACTCGCCCAAATTTTTGGTAATTGGTTTTTGCTCTCTACATTCTTGGACGATACTCTGATTAACTGTTCCCATTTTGCTTCTGTTTGAGCCGTTAAAGTTTTCCACGTATAAGTGTGCAAACTGAACGGCTCTTGCAACCGATCTATTGGGGGAATGTTGAAGCTTCCAATCTCCTTCGGGATGCCGTATACCTCGCGACCTGAAACTAAAGCCGGTGAATTGCTGACAAATATGTAGGGGACGAACCAAGCAAAACGGTCTATTTTAAAGACTGGGCCGCATTGTTTCCCGACCATCGTCAACATCCAAATCACAACTTCCTGCTCGTCAATATAACCCCGATCTCGGTCGGGCTTGTCTCTAGAAGCAAGGGACTCTATAGTCCCAAAGGTTAGTATGATATAGTTTGTGGCTGGCCGGTACTCGACTTGTGGGCTGGCTAAATTATTGAGGTATTTGTCGCACAAACCCTGTAGTTGGTGCAAAGAACTTTCTAGCACAAATCCATAGAGGTTTGTACCTTTGATATCGTAGGGTTGTAGAAAACATTGCTCGTTAGCTCGTTCAATGTATTGCGGAGGTTTTGAAGGGTTACTGCCGCCCGATAAAAATGTTTCACCAAATTTATGTGCTTCTTGTTCTATGCTTTCGCCTCTGGCAGCAAGGTCTTGGAGTAGTTGTTCTGGCGAGCCTGGCGGTTTGGCGAGGATGTCTACTAATTTTTGTGGGTTATGGAGGAGTTCCGCGATCGCGCTGCTTGCTCCTAGTGCTGTGCGAAAGCCTGTTTGCAGAAGTTGAGCGGCGCTGTTAACATTCATTGCTTCATAACCTCATCGTGGAGTTAGCTTGCAAACTTTTTATATTTCAGTCATATCACAAATACTGATCGGTTCGATCTGAATTAACGCCAATTTTCTCAATCACAAACTCTTTATCAAGCGATCGAGAAAGCAAACCGAGCTCACAACCCACCTATACTTCATGTGACCGTTGGGGTGATCCATGTGGTGTATATCTGACCCGACAGTGGAGTCGGTAAAACTTGCTGCATTACTGCACTGGTAGGCGCAGATGGAGCGATTGCAGCGGTTGGGGGCGATCGTCATAAACTAGCAGACCGCTGCCAACGGGGTAACGAGCGTTTTCCAGTGTTAGAAAGCATGGAAAGTGAAGAGATCGCTCCTCTGACTTGTTGTGCCCTAACCTCTAAGTATTTCTGCAACTGTTCTGGCGTTGCGGTGGTCGCTGATTTCTTAAATAATCCGCACTGGAATAACCGCGTTGCTCATCTGAGTGAGTGCTGACCTTCTGAGGCTGTGAATGGAAGCGCCGATGATGCCAACTTTTTCGCAGGCTTCTTGGAATAGGTGAGAGGCGGCTTCTGGGTTCGCGTGCTTCCAGCGGTGATTGAGGTGGCGGCTGGGGAATAGGTAGGGGTGTGAGGGATGTGAGTAGGTTTCTAACAGCAGCCTCAACTCTTGAATGATCGGGATAGTGCGGGTGCCGAGCTTACCTTTAGTGTTGCCTTTACGGATAATCATTTCGGAGCGGATGGCATTCGCCGGGGTGAAAACATCGATGACTTTCAAGCTGCACGCTTCGGCAATGCGGCAGGCGGTGTACAGACAAATTCCAAAGAGGGCGCGATCGCGATCGGTTTGCAAACCTTCGTTGAACAAGAGTTCGATTTCCTCTTGCGTGAATATCTTGGCCTGCCCGTGTCCCTCTATTTTCATGCTTGGTGTATACTCGACCCGATACCACAAAGTTTGCCGCAAATACTGCATTACTGCATCAGTAGGCGGGGATTTCTTAACGTAGCGCTCGCCCGAATCAGCAAGTTTAGTTCGGGCGATGGCAGCTCGGGTGTTGATAGCTATAGCGTGTTTAAATAGTTAAACTTTGGCTTAGAGTAAGATTTGCTGTTGAAAGTTATAAAGTCATACTGGTAAATCGTAAAAAGCTTTTGCGGAGGTCTTGATTACTACAAGGGTGAGGGAAGCTGGGTTGCTTCGATAGCGGAAAATTACTTTAAGGACTTGGAGATATCCATTGCTGGTGATGTGAATGAACTTAATCCAACTCTCGAAAAAACAGCAGTTCGCTTTTTTAACAACTTTAGTGCCGTTGAGTCAACTTAAAACTGATAAAGTTTAAATCAAAGATAGAATAATGCTTCAATTACTTTTGCTCACACCCCACTAGGCAATCTCTAATTCTCTATCTTACTGACGCACAACGAGATAGCCGCGTGTCTTTTTGGAAAATGAATCAGTAGTATTCATCGCTTTCCAAAGATTCTCTGTAGAAGCCCATACAGGCGGATATTTATAACTGGCTACGTCTTCAATCAGAAACCGATCGCTTTGCTCGTGATAGGCAGCAAGGGGAGAAATATGCCCGCTTTTACCCTGATCCAAAACAGAGCGTTGGTAGTTCACGATTATATAATCGCCGGAACGGCTAAGGTTGGCTTTAGCTTGAGCGCGAAATTGGTTAAGTGTTGTCTCCGACGCATAGTAGACCTCAACTTTGACGTTGTGACTTCTCAGTAAGGCGGCTAATTCATCAAGAGTCATCCCCGAAAAAGTGACGGCATAAGAAGAACGGATGTTCTGGGTTTGACCGTCAAAAAAGGTGTCTTGGGTTAGGGTGCGATATCCCTGTCTTTTGCTGCCGAGTGCATTCAGAACCGTCACACTGCTAGCCACACCACAATATGCTGGACGTTTTTGAGTTTCAATGTGGGTGCTCAGCGGTTGAAAATCCTGTTTGCTCTTGCTCTGGTTCAATAGCTGTTGTCCTTCGGCTGATTCTAAAGAAACCAAAGTTTTGGGAAGTGGTAGTCGGTCAACAGAAGGTGGCGAGAAGAGTTTCCAGGTAAAAACGCTTAAACCTGTGCCAAAGATTAGTAGAATACCCCCTCCAGCTTTTATTAGTCGCCCTCGCCATCGGCGATTTCCAGACGTTTGATTTAAGTCCATATCTTCATCTTTCTCCCGAACAGTTGTTTAAAAAAGTCTTAATCAGAATTGGTCGTTGGATAATTAAACCTTACAACGTCTAAATCTTGCCACCTGGTTAGTAGCGCTGGTACCTATTGCCTTTGCTTTGGACATCATTATAGCAAGTCTTTTCATGGTTAAAATTTCATTATAATTAAGGAAAAATATTATTTTTATAAAGCGGTCTGAAAAACAGGGATTCTGTAATATAATTTTGAAATCTCTGCCTGGGAGCAAGATTGCATTATGCCACCAATGCCAACAGTCACAGTCAAATCAGGATACAAGCCACAATCTATCGATACCAGCATTGAAGCTGACGTGCTGATGTTTCAGCTATTGCGACAGTTAACGCCCCAACAAAAAGTACAACGGACTTGCGCTTTCAATCAAGCGGTGCGAAGGTTGGCAATATTGGGAATAGAGAACCAGTATCCCAATGCTACTGAGGCAAAAGTTCGGCAAGAATTTATTAAAAGGTGTTTGGGGGCTGAGTGGATAGAAGTTTTATCAGACAGTAAAGATTGGGGTGAACTCGTGATTGCAGATCCGATCGAATTAGCGCAAAAAATAGCCAGTATCTTGCTACCGCTAAATATTCCCTATGTGGTGGGAGGTTCGGTGGCAAGTTCGCTGTTGGGAGAAAACAGATCTACGCAAGACTTGGACTTAGTGATTGACCTAGAAGCGCAAACAGCACAGAGACTAATTGATGCCATGTCAGGCGAGTTTTACATCAGCGACTCGGCTGTGACTGAAGCGATTACCAAGTCAAGAACAGCACCCCGCGAATCATCGTTCAATGTCATCTATTTGCCTTCTATGGAGAAAGCAGACATTTTTGTGATGAGCAGCGATGACCCTTTTTCGGCTTCGGTGATGAGCCGCCGTCAGCTTTACCCTGTTAGCGGCTTACAAGAAGAGGGAATTTACATCTACTCGCCCGAAGATATCGTCCTACAAAAACTCAGTTGGTACAAACTAATTCCTGGCGGTTCCCAGAAGCAGTGGAGGGATGTGTTGGGAGTTTTGAAGGTGCAAGGGGAACGAGTCGATCTCGCTTACTTAAACCAGTGGGCTGTTACACTCCAACTAACAGATTTGCTCTCTGGAGCGTTGCTTCAATCAGGATATTAAGCGTCGGTAATTGAGAATGAAACAAAACAAACAACAGCTTGCTATTGCTAAGAAAATCAAAAAATGGATTCAAACCACCCAAGAAGTTGAAAAAGCTCGATTTGCCATACCGATAACGAGGCTGACGAGTATCAAAAGTCTGTGCGTTGATGAAGTTGCTGCCCAAAAGTTTGCGCTCTACATTGCTCAACGGGTGCAGCAGCAGATAAATCAGGCGATTTGTCCCGAACACTTCACCAGTGAAGAATGGGCACAGCAACAACAGTTAGTGGATGAAGCAATCACACTAATGCAAAGTTACTTAGAAAGTCCTAGTTACGAAAGCAGGCAATCTCTGAGAAACTTATTGAGAGACATTGATGGCTTGCAAGGGGATGACTACCGTAATTTTAGGTGGGCAACGGTGCGCTTTGTCCGCAGTGGAGATTTACTTAAGCTAGAGTATGCACTGCGGTGTTTCGTAGAGACAGATTTCCCCTATTGGGCTTACAAACTAGCTAGAGAATATGTAGAAGGCTATGGATTACAGTCGGGTTCGGGTATCGTTGCTGAATCCGTACCCATGTTGTTGGAAGTAGCAGAATTTTGGTGTCAGTATTATTTCAATCAGAGTTTGAACGAGAAATTTCCCGATAGGGGCGTGAGCTGCGTTCGACCCAACCCGTGAGAATTTTCAGATGCAGGTTGAGGGTTTGTTAAGCCTGTGACCCCTAAGATTGTCAAAACCTGTGCCAAAACTCAGCACCTAATTCTACAATTTCTGCCGTGACAGAGCGGGTGTGCCACTAACAATCTAGGCGGGAAAACGCTTGTTTCCCTATCTAGGACTTAGAAGTGCTACCCATAGAGTTGATTAAAAATAAAACTCTTATTCTCTATAATTTTTTCTGACGTGAATAATTAAATAAATCTTAAATACTATGAAAGAAAATAAGTTCATAGGTAAACTATTTTAATATATTTAGGAGCGATCTGTATGTTTCAGTATTTTGTAATGATTCCTTCCCTTATTGAAGAAAAAGACGTAGACAAAGAAAAAGTTAATTGGTCAATGCAAGTTGCTAAGTACAATTTTAATCTAGGCTTACAAGTAGGGGATGACATTGAGCTGATTTTTCACTACGGTGACGAATGCTTTTCGTTTGGAAGTAAGGTTGTGAAGATATTAAAAGTTATAGAAAATGACAAAGAAAGACTTGATGATATTTTCAGAATTGAGGCTCATGTAGAGATTTCGGACAAAGAAGATTTTGTAAAAGTTCGAGAAATTTTTAAGGGACTGAATTCATCGTCTCGTTCTGGTTTCCATCCAATGGGTTTTTCTAGCTAGTGAGGAGTAAGGTTAGGCGGGGAAATGCTTCTTAGATACTGATGAATCTGTAGAAGTGTTAAGCCCTGGGTCAGGATATGCGGATTTGTTGAATAAAGTCAATGCTATCGGGGTACTGTGTCTAATCGGATAGCAGCTCAATAGCCTTTGGGATTTGGGTAATTGGATTGTTATCGAAATCAACCTTGATTTGGCTCCACATTTGCTTGAGTACCTCTGGTATTTCGGTTATTTGATTGTTAGCGAGGTAGAGGCGTGTCAGATCCGACAGTTGCCCGATTGCATCTGGGACTTGGGTTATTTGATTGTGACTGAGCTCAATCTGTGTAAGATTGGACAGTTGCTTGATGGTTTCTGGGATTTTGGTTATTTGATTGTTAGCGAGGTAGAGGCGTGTCAGATCCGACAGTTGCCCGATTGCATCTGGGACTTGGGTTATTTGATTGTGACTGAGCTCAATCTGTGTAAGATTGGACAGTTGCTTGATGGTTTCTGGGATTTTGGTTATTTGATTGTGCCCGAGGTAGAGCACTGTAAGATTGGACAGTTGCGTGATGTTTTCTGGGATGGAGGTAATCTGATTCAGACCGAGTTCAAGCAGTGTAAGATTGGACAGTCGCCCTATAGCCTCTGGGATTTCGGTTATCTCATTGCCATGGAGGTTAAGTATTTTTAAGTTGGTTAATTGAAGAACAGCATCAGGAAACTTAGTTAGCCGTTTTCCCCTTTCTTTCCGTTTTTCATGGAATGGCATGAACTGGAATTCCATTAACACGAACGTCTCAAGCTGCGTACATTTGCCAATTTCCGAGGGCACTTCCTCCAAGTCCAGCCCCGACAAATCCAGTTTCTTCCAATTTTCCTGGGCTGCTCGGTCAATTCGTCGCATTGCTCCGTCTCGCGTCATATTCTTTGTCTCGGTAGGATTCATTTCATTGTGATGACAATAATTTTTGTTTGGTAGCTGACAGGGTGACAACCCCATCAAAAGCTTTATAAAATCAAGGACATAGCCCTCAAACCAGGTGAAAGAATGGGAGGTTATTACGCCTAATTTTCATCAAATGAGAAAAGACTTAAGGTAACGTAGATAAGCTGGAAAGCATATTGTAATAAAATTTAAGCTTTCAATCTCTACTATCCATGCTCTTATTAAGACCTAAAGGCAATCTAGCAGAAACTTAAAGACTAAATCACTGAGAATTTAATAACTGTTGCCAATTCAGATATTAATACTATCTTGCTTTACAGCAGCCCAAACTTTCAGAAATATAGCACTCGCTGTTTTCCAAAAAGTAAGCACTGTATCAAACCAGCACTCATAAATATCTAAAATTCTGATAGTCGTCTTGGGAGGCTTTTTTTACGCCTCATCGCAAAAGCCTCCCACTTCTAAGAACTCAGAACTCGATCGCTCCAAAATCGATCTGTGACCAAGAAAATGGGATACAAGCCCCGTCCTTCTAGGACGGCTTTAATTAAGAATTGTGAGTAATCGCATTTGCGTTTAGCCAAACTTCTATAATTAGGATAGGAAGGACAGAGCAAATGTTTAACTTAACCTACGAATTTAAACTGAAACCAACAGCGGTGCAAACAGCCATCTTTGAAGATTGGCTAGAGCAATGCCGTCGCGTCTACAATTACGCGCTAGCTGAACGCAAACATTGGTTTCAATCTCGTAGCTGTCAAGTTAACGCTTGCTCTATCCGTTCTGAATTCATCATCCCTGCGGAAACAAAGCGACCGACTTACGCAAGTCAGTGCAAAAACTTAACCGCAGCCAGGGCAAACATTCCTGCTCTCGGTGCGGTTCAAGTCCACGTCTTGCAGCAAACATTGCGAAGGCTTGAGAAAGCATTTGTCAGTATGTGGGAACAGAAACACGGATTTCCGCGCTTTAAAAAAATTGGTGGAATGCGTTCTTTTGTGTTTCCAGAAATGGGCGTCAATCCAGTTCAAGGCGAGAGGGTGAAACTACCCAAGATAGGTTGGGTGAAATTCCATCAATCGCGTCCCATTCCTGATGGTGCAACAATCAAGCAAGCTCGAATTGTCAAGAAAGCTAGCGGTTGGTATGTAATGCTAACCCTGCAATGGGACGTTTCTGTACCGACGGTTATGCCTCACGGCGAAGCTTTGGGTATTGACGTTGGTCTAACTAATTTCATAGCGACTTCCAACGGTCTTCTAGTAAAGCGCCAAAAGTTTTTCGTTGACGCTGAACGCAAGCTTAAATTGCTGCAACAGCGCGTCAGTCGAAAGAAGTTAGGCTCGAATAACCGAAAAAAAGCTCAGAAGAAAGTTGCCAAGCTGCACGAATATATAGCCAACTGTCGCTCATACTGGCACTGGAAACTGGCACACCAACTTTGCGAAGATGCAGGAATGATATTTGTTGAAGATTTGAACTTGATTGGTTTGTCTAGAGCAATGCTCGGTAAGCACTGTTTAGATGCTAGTTGGGGGCAATTCTTTACTATCTTGCAGCAAACCTGTTTTAAGCATGGTGTGTGTTTTCAGAAAGTAAGTGCTCATAAAACAAGTCAAATTTGTCCTAATTGTGATGTGGAGACAGGCAAGAAAAAACTGTCGGAGCGAACCCATTCTTGTTCTAGCTGTGGGTATACAACAGACAGAGATGTTGCAGCAGCACAAGTAGTTTTAATTAGAGGGCTTGCAGCCGTAGGGCATACGGTCAAGATGCTTGGTGAGGGTAAATTCGTTGGAATCCCTGTGAACCAAGAATCCTCGTACCTTTAGGTCGAGGAGTGTCAACATCGCTCTAAATCTTGCCTTCAAACCTCTGATGCCAGAGGATATACCCCGACACGGTAATAACCAGAGTGATGCCTCCTCCTACCCAAGCCAGCATAGGATTGTAACCGCTACGGCTGAGGGTCTGCATCCATAGATGGGTGCGATCGGAGGATATTAACCAATCTGCGACGACCGGAAAAAGATACATCAAAGATGCACCAACGATAAGCCAGCCCACCATAGAGGCGACCAGAAAGATAGTTTTGGCTGTAGATTGGCTACCCATGAGCAATTGCGGTAAAGAACTAACTTTGAGATTAGCTCTTGAGATGCGTTATGTCAGCACAGGTATAGCCCGAGACAGTGGGCGATGCAAGCGTGAAACTGTAGAATTGATTTGAAGCGAAAGGTGGCGTTGCTGATTTAGGGTATGAAGGGCTAAATATGCAAGTCAGAGAAACCAGTATCCACAAAACTTCGGGATTTCCAAGTTATTTTTTTCATACCCTGATTAAGCAACGCCAGTAGCAGATGTTCCCTCACCGCATCCGACACAGTGTTATCACGGCTGCACGGGGCGCAACAGAGGGGAATGTAAGAAAAGTGCAGAAACTCAGCAGACACAAAAATTTAAACACCTTGATGGTGTATGCGATAATCGCGGCCCCGACCAAAGAGACATTACCGATTTACTTGATGGGATGAAAGGAGCGATCTGCAGGGGAAGCGGATGATTCGACGTGAAGGAGCGAGCGAAATCATAGATTTTTCCGATGCTAAACACGAAGGAACGTTGGATGCGTAATGATTAATTGTTCCCCATGAAGAAACTCAGCATTGACTCTGATAATAAAATATGCAATTGCAACAGCGGCTGACTGAGATCGACCTTGATTCCTATTTTCAACGAATTGGCTATAGCGGTGACTGCTCGCCCAGGCTGACAACGTTACAGGCAATTCATCAGCGACATTCCCAAACTATCGCCTTTGAAAACCTCAATTCACTCCTGAAACAACCTGTGAAGCTGGATTTAGCATCCTTGCAACAAAAACTAATCAACGAGGGACGGGGTGGCTATTGTTTTGAGCAAAATTCATTGTTGCGGGCTGTTTTGCTGGCTCTTGGCTTTCAGGTAACAAATCTAGCAGCTCGTGTGCTGTGGAATTTGCCATCCGGGACGATCGCACCTCGCAGTCATATGGTGCTGGGGGTCAATATTGATGGAGAGCCATACATTGCAGATGTGGGATTCGGAGGATTAACGCTTACCGCGCCGCTCGCTTTGATACCGGATATTGAACAACCTACATCCCACGAACCATTTCGATTGATCGCAGTGGAGCGCAGCTACATTATGCAAGCATATATCAAGCAGGAGTGGAAATTCCTTTACAAATTCGACCTTCAGGAGCAAGAATTACCCGATTATGAGGTGAGTAATTGGTATGTTTCAACTCATCCAAACTCGATTTTTGTTACTAACTTGATGGTTGCAAAACCGGATTCAAATTGTCGTTATGCCTTGTGGAATAATCAGTTTACGGTGCATTATTTGGATGGTCGAACAGAACACCGCGTCCTTTCAACGGTTGCAGAGTTACGTGCTACCCTTGAGAGTGTTTTTTGTCTCAACCTGGGAGCGATCGCCGATCTCGATCGGATGTTACAACAATTAATTGAGCGCTCGTGTGCGATGACCTAACGGTGAAAGTGGACAACTCTCGATTTATGGCAAGGGCGACAAGACTCGCGTGGTTCTACTTCCTTCGTCTCTGTATCTAGCAATTTTGAACAGCAGAGGGGATGCGGGGAATGCTGAGCCGATTTTCAGAAGTCGGAAAGCAACTAACAGCGGGCGCTTGCACAGGGTGTCTGTAACGCACTTGGTCAAGGAAAGTGAAATCTGCTTATATTGAGAATTCTCAATCTGACTGACAACTACAATTTTTACATTAAAATCGCTGTTTCCCGTAATAAGTCTTTCCATGTTTAATAAAAAAATAGCTTTAACAATTAGGACATTCCATACTTTCACCTCAAAAATTTATGTTGATTGAATATTAAACCATTACTCGGCATCACTACCCGAATGACTAATGGCGATCGAGGTTTGAAGCACGGGCCTAGATTTGGATTCTTTTTTGAAAGTGGTATCACCAGTAGGATATCGGATCGATCGGTAATTGCGCGTTTGCCGGAAGTAAGGGAAAACACACAAAATATAAATTCCGTGCAATCGCGGATGGCAGTGCAGCAGAAATAGGGGAAACTGATAGATAGGTTAAATAAAAATGAGCGAAATAAACAAGGTCGCTGGCAGTTTCAGAAGCTCTGAATCCAAGGCTGTATCTACCGCTCAACTTACTTTTGGAGGACGCAATATGTTGACTTCTTTAAGGGAAACGACTCGCGCTTCGGAATACGCAAATTCCCCATTCAAAAGCTTTTTATTCAAGGACTCCAGCATCAATTAAGGTGGATATTTTGTTTCCAGAATTTTGACTGGGGAATCTGACTGCATCGATAAATTTACCTCGGGACTTCCAAAATATGCCTCTATCCTGAGAGATTGACAAAGTTCGCATAACTTCTGACTGACGACCGCTCGAACTAACTGCAATTAGGCTTTGTTATCCTCAGTTCAGATTACCTCGATTCATACAAAAGTTAATTGCCAAAATCGCATAGTTATCAAATAAGCTTGATGAGATAACTCCAGGGTGTATCTACCAATAATGCCCTAAATGGAGTCTCCAATATGAGTCCTACATTCGCTCAAGTTAACTCACAATCTTCTTTTGAAAAACGGCCACTGCGCTCCTTAGTCTTCATTGACTCCGGCGTGGAAGATTACGAGTCAATTACAGCGGGAGTGCTGCCGGAACAGCAGGTAGTAATACTCGATCGCACCAAAAACGGCATCGAACAAATCACCTCAGAGATGGAAAAATACGCCTCTACTAAAGGGGCGATAGACTCGGTTCACATTATTTCTCACGGCAGTTCTGGCAGCCTACAATTAGGCAATACCGCTCTGGGTTCAGATAACATAGAGCAATACAAAAGCCAGTTGGACTCGTGGCAAACTTCACTAGCCCCACAAGCAGACATCATGCTGTACGGCTGCGATGTAGCAGGCGGTACAGGTGCTAATTTCGTCGATCGCTTCAGTCAATTAACCGGGGCTGACGTTGCGGCATCCACCAACACAACCGGCCGTGACGGCGACTGGAATTTAGAATTTGTTAAGGGCAAAATAGAATCTTCCTTAGCCTTGCAGCCAGAGGCTATGGCAAATTACCAAGGTGATTTAGCTACGATCGTAGTAGTCAACAATAGCGATAGCGGGCCCGGTTCATTAAGGGCTGCGATCGCCACCGCTGTTGCCGGCGATATAATTACCTTCGCTCCAGGTTTAGCCAGCCAAACCATTACCCTCACCAGCGGTCAACTCGATATTCCCGTTGGCAAAAACATCACCATTGACGGCGCCGCCGCACCCGGTTTAACCATCAGTGGCAACAACGCCTCCCGCGCCTTTTTTGTCAATGCCAACGTTGCGACTGCTACCAATTTTGCGGTCAAAAACCTCATTATTACTAACGGCAAAACTACCGATAGAGGTGGCGCGATCGGCACAACCGACGAAGTAAACCTTACAGTAGACAATGTTCAGTTCAACAACAACGTCGCCGATAAAGGTGGTGGCGCAATTTTTGGTAATTTCAACAATACGCTGACTGTTACCAACAGTAAATTCAACGGCAACGTAGCCACCTCCGCTAACGATGAACGCGGTGCAGGTGCGATCGGCTTTTTGAGTTTCAAAACTTTTACAGTCACCAACAGCGACTTCACCAACAACAAAGGAATTAACGGCGGGGCAATTAACAGCCTTCAAGGTAAGCTGACAATTGACAACTCCCGATTCATTGGCAACGACACCACGGCAGCCACTTTCGCCACGGGTCAGCCCAATGATTTCTTAAGGGGTTTCGGCGGCGCACTGTATACCGATCGAGCCAGCAATCCGAGCGAAGCTTCCGGCACAATTAAGATTACCAATAGCGTATTTCAAGACAATAAAGGTCGAGGTGAAGGAGGCGCAGCTTATCTGTTCACCGGCAGCCAAGACAAGGTTATTTTGGAAAAGAACACCTTCCAAAATAACGAAATTCTGGCGCTACCCAACGGTGGAAATCCTGGAAACGGTGGTGGGGTAACGATTTTGAGCGACAGCACCAACCAGGGATTGACCATTACCAACACCACCTTTGCGGGCAACAAAGCCGGCAATCAAGGTGGCGGCCTGTGGATGCGAAATGCCCCTACTACGATTACTAACAGTACGTTTTCTGGCAACTCCACGGCGTTTGCTGCTGGTGATTACAACAAACTCGGCGGTGCAATGACTCTTGGTGCACCCACAACCATTCTCAACACGACGATCGCCGATAATTCTGCCGGCTGGGTTGGTGGAGGTATCTTCGCCGAGGCCAATAATGTCACCCTCAAAAACACGATTCTTTTCAACAATACAGCGGCTAACGGAGGAAACCCTTGGGGCATTCAGCAACACGTTACCGCCCAATATAGCGATCAAGGAGGGAATTTTCAGTGGCCGGCCAAAAACCCCAATGACGGAAGCGATTTCAATGCGACGGCAAGTGTGACGATCGCAGACCCGAAACTCGGCCCTTTGCAAAACTTCAACGGCGCTTTAGTCAGGCCACTGCTGACAGGAAGTCCGGCAATTGATAAAGGGATTGCCACTGGCGCACCGGCTACGGATCAACGCGGCGTGACTCGCCCTCAAGATGGCGACAGCATTCCAGGTGCGATCGTGGACAGCGGCTCTTTTGAATTGGGAGGTAGTGTCGTCCCGGTGCCAACTCCGACGCCCGCGCCAACTCCGACGCCCGCGCCAACCCCAACGCCCGCGCCAACCCCAACTCCCACACCGACGCCGGCGCCAACTCTTACTGGTTCTTTGGGTCAAACCAATAATTACAGCAGCATTAGTGACCTGATCACAAAATGGCCGAATGCCGCCCAGAATCAAGGCATCAAACTATCTGGGATAGCTTTTGATGGCGTGGAAACTGACTACCTTAACCCGAATGTCATCAGCAACCTCACCTTAGCAAGCAACGAAAACCCTAAAAGCTGGTTGAGCTACGGTAGTACCGGTGGTATTGGTGTCCCATCCTCTTATGATGGTTGGTTCACCGACGCCAGGAAAATTCGGGCGGAAATCAACCATAACCCCAACACCAATCAATCTCAGGCGCTGAAGGTGAAATGGGCAGATAACCAAGATATCACTAGCACAACAATCGACCTGGCTGGATTGAGTCCCAAAACAAGTCCTGATTTGGGCGATCAAGGCAATGAAGTTGCTTTCTTGCAAATCTTTAATAATGGGGTTCTGGTACCAGCCACCAAATTTACGATCACTCGCCTCAACGCTCCGAGCGCTCCAAAACCGATCGCTCGGTCTTCAGATGGAGTGACTTTCATTGGCGATCGCACCGATGGCAGTTTCAAATTCCAGATAGTAGGAGACTCTCTGAGCGGCGCTACTTTTGACGAACTGCGGTTCTCCACCAAAGCCTACGATAGCCCCACCGCTGCCTACGCCGCCACCTCCTTCAAAAGCGATGGTTCCGATTACCTAGTGCAGCACATTGAATATCAAGGGATTTCTAATGCTGTGCCTCCGACTTTCTTCTCTTACGGTTCGTCTCCCGATCCTATTATTGATGGTGGTTCTGGAGTTGTTACGATTAATCGGACTGGCAATACTTCGGTTTCGGCTTCGGTGGACTATTTGATTGTTGCCCCTAGTGGCGGTCAACCTGTGAACAACGTAGACTACAACATTAGTCCATTTGCTGTGAATCCTTCGTCCGGCACGGTGAACTTTAATCCCGGTCAAACTAGCGTTAGTCTGACGATTAACAATCTTCCTGGTTTGACTGGTGGGGTGGTGAATTTGGGCTTTGGCTCAGGTTCGATCGGCACCCCGGCATCGACTGCAATTACTCTGCTCTAAGACTGTTAGTAGGGCAAGGAATCCTTGCTCTACTAATATGTCCTGCAAGTAGTTAAATGGTAGCCCTCTTTGCCTAGATAGTCGAGCACTTCTAGAATATCGGCGTCGCAAAGAAAAATTATAAATTCCTTGTCTGACATATCCTGTCTACGTCTTACGATGTCTTACTCTAGTAAGACTCTTCTCGCTCTTTAGTAAGACATACCAGCAAGAAGAGTCTTACGCTTGTTTTTTTAGAAATAAACGTTATTGTATGTTCAACAGAGGGCGAACGCTTGATTAAATTGGAGCGCACGCGGCTCTGAGTGGGAGTGCGATTCCGTTTTTAGCCATGATAAACCGACAGGTACTATCCATTGGGTGTACGTGAAGATAGACACTGGTCGCCGAAATCGAAGTATGTCCTAGAGTAGCTTGTACCAAATGGAGCGGTGCGCCTTTGTCAAGAGAATGTGACGCATCAGCGTGACGCAACTAATGGGGGGGATACTTTAGCCACAACGTTCGGTTCAATCGGCGATCGCAAAGCGGCTGCTTTGACAATTCGTCGTACTCGAGTTGTGGTCAAATGCCGCCCCTTACGGCTCTTAAAAACTCGGTCATCCCAGCCCGCGTTACCTTTTAGTTTAATCAAATCCTGGATTCAAAGCAGCAGTTAAAAAGTATTTCCCCATCTAAAACTTAGAAGTGGTAAGGCTGGGTCAGGTTAAGTAACTATCCTCACCTCACCTCACCCTGCAACCCTGCACCTCTCACCCTGCAACCTGAGCCGATCACCTTTTTTGCCCTCAAATCTCAAAATAAAAATTGTTTCCCGCTCCGACCTGAAAAGTTTCTCACCGATCGCCAAACGTAAAAAAAAAACACAACCAATAGTACATTGAAGCAACCAAAAATTTCAAAGCCTCACCGCATCTACGTTGTAACCATATTAGCCCCTATTGTTAGAGCTAATATTGCTTAGCTTTGGGTTAGGATGTCTAGTATTTGTTTAGCACTTGTCTACACTTTACCCCCAACTCTCTAACATCTTAGTCAAGCGCTAGAATTTTGTGGCTGAGTTAGCCTATAAGATGCCTAATACACCGTTGCTTCAAGATAATGCGCGACTTCTAAAAGATAGAGAGTCGAACAAAAACCAGAAATCTTCTGAAGTTCGCGACCAGGAATATTGACTAGAGTGCGAAATCACGGCGATGATGAAGGCAGCCACGGCTGGTAGATGGGTGCCTCATGAAATGGCATCCTATGGGTACGAAAAACAGAGACTTTGTGGCGTATGTCGCCTCAAACCCTAATTAATTCGCCTGATCGTCTAGCTGTCGCAACAAGAAATTGATATCGGCAAGCTTCACCTTGCCAGCTAGCGCTAACCCATATTCTCTCTGCTTAGACTCATCATTATCTCATCCTCTATTGGATTACTGCATTTGCCTGGGGTATTGCTTAGCGCCGGAGGCCGGATGCGGCAAGGCAACCTGCTCTTTCATGGGCGAAACTAGACCCGGAAAAATCAGGGTGCTAGCCTGCCAGCAAGGAATGATTGATTCGGTATAGAACGGTTAACCGAACTTGATTTTTTGTTCACAAGCGCTAAAGTTAAACTTTACGGTCGTGTTCGCAGTCTAGAATAAATTTGAGGAATTAATATGTCAGACTCGAAAGCCGAAGTGCTTAAATTACAACTCAAACAGGTCATTAAAAACAGTGAGAGTGACAAGCTTTACAATGGAGGCAGAGCCGTTATCAATTTCTTACCAGGAGGGTCGCTGGCATCCTATATTTATGAGACTTATGTCAAGTCCCCCTCCAATCAGCGGTTGAACAATTTTTCACTGAATCTTGTTGAGGCTATCAAAGAAATAGAAGATAAAGTAGAGAGCTTTTCCGCAGACAGCCCGATCTTTCAGACAGCCTTATCTTAATATCTGCCCTTGGCACCGCAATGCGCCACAATCAAGAAAAATAATTAGAAGCGCTGAGGAACACAGTTTTAAATATGGCACTGCCCAATACATCGGAGGCAGATATTCACAGAATGTTTCTAAACTGGCTAAATGAATTTACAAGCTGGCATTTTATATTGCTCAGGTATTTGCACGAAGGTACTTATGGCGGTCGCACCATCTCTCGCCAACGCGGACAGGTTCACCACAAGCGGGGCAATGGTTCGGGAGTTCGGTGGAGTCTGGAAGCTCTCCAGTGCCACCGCAAACGGGGCATTCCACATCATATTGCTGGTGGACACCCGGAACAGCGCGGACGTGAATGATTGTGAGTCCCTTGCATCGTGGACATTCCATGTCAATCTCCTTGACCTTGATAGCTTTAATAAATTGAATCGAAGCAAAAACATTACACCCACAGGAGCTATGTACTGCTGTTCTTGCTAAATGAGAGCGCTTGCCCAAATTCAACGGCAATAAACTTTGCTCACTTTCATTTCCATTATGAGCGATCGTTCGGAGGGGTATTCTGATCCTTCTTATAGAACCTATTTGGGATCTGTTCATTCCCTAGCATAAGCGAGTATCAATCGGCTCATTTGAGCATTTCACAATCCATTGAGTTGCTACCGCAACAAATCCAATTTTCAATAACCCGTTTCGGGCAACTCTTTCAAATTCAACAACCACAGGACTCATCCAAAATGAAAAAACTAGAAGGAAAAGTCGCTCTTGTCACCGGCGGTACCAGCGGCATCGGTCTTGCGACTGCTAAGCGCTTTGTCGCCGAAGGAGCGTATGTCTTTATCACAGGTCGTCGTCAAAGTGAACTCGATGCCGCCGTGAAAGAGATTGGTGAAAATGTCACTGGTGTTCAAAGCGATGTCTCTAATCTGGCAGACCTTGATCGCCTGTTCGCCACGATTAAACAAGAACAAGGTCGCCTCGATGTGGTCTTTGCCAATGCTGGCGGTGGAGAAATCGCCCCACTCGGAGCAATCACCGAAGAACATTTTGACAAAACGTTCAACACTAACGTTAAAGGTCTGCTGTTCACTGTGCAGAAGGCACTGCCTCTGTTACCAGAGGGCGCTTCCATCATTCTGAATGCCTCGACTGCTTCTACCGTGGGTACTCCAGCTTTCAGTGTTTACAGCGCTACCAAAGCTGCCGTACGCTCGTTTGCCCGCAATTGGACACTCGACCTCAAAGAGCGTCATATCCGGGTTAACGCCATTAGCCCTGGCGTAGTTCCTACTCCTGGTTACAATCACTTGGGACTGAATGATGAGCAGGTGCAGGAATTCGTAGATAGCCAAGCCACCACTATCCCACTGGGAAGAGTAGGGACGCCCGATGAAATTGCCAAAGCCGTTGTCTTTCTCGCTTGTGACGACAGCAGCTTTGTCAACGGGATCGAGCTGTTTGTTGATGGCGGTATGGCACAGATTTGAAGCGCCCTCAAAGTGACCGATAATCTTCTAAGCGCGCTACTTCTTTGAAAGCGCAAACGTACTGGAGATTTGGGAAAACGATGCGTGCGCTCTGGCTAAGCTCCTGAGCGTAGAGAATATAGATGGCTTTGCCTAAATATCAAACATCTAAACATTCAAACATCTAAGTATTCAGATGTTTGTGCTGTAAAATCTAGTTGATGAACTCAGCAGGCTTACCTATGATTGTCACAATCGCCTCATTTAAAGGCGGAGTCGGAAAAACTACCACCGCGCTGCACTTAGCTGCTTACTTGCAAACCAAAGCACCCGCGTTGTTAGTAGATGGTGACCTCAACCGCAGTGCGTTAGATTGGGCTGCTCGCGGTTCTCTCCCGTTCAAAGTAGTCGATGAAAAGCAAGGCGTGCGATATGCCAGGGATTACGAACACATCGTCATCGATACGCCCGCTCGACCAACTCCAGAAGACCTGAAAACTCTAGCAGAAGGGTGCGACTTGCTGATATTGCCCAGCTCTCCCGATGCTATGGCCCTGAGCGCTATGCTGCAAATGGTCGAGGCTCTCTATTGTCTGCAATCCAATTACCGTATTTTGCTTACAGTCATCCCACCCGCTCCGAGTAAAGTCGGGGCTGAATCTAGGGCCACGATCGAAAAAGCAGGATTGCCTATTTTTAAGTCTGAAATAAGGAGGCTAGCGGTATTTCAAAAAGCTGCCCTCGCCGGGGTTCCCGTAAACGTTATCAAAGACCCTTATGCTAAAGCTGCTTGGGGGTGCTACACCGCTGTTGGGAAGGAGATACTGCCATGAGTCGCTTTGATGATTTACTGAAGGCCAAGAAACTCAAGCCTGGGGAACCCGACGTTTCTCCCAGCACCGCGCTATCCAAAAGCAAAGACCCCAACTTTGTCCGCACAACCGTTTACCTGCCAAAACTTCTGCACCGCCAACTCAAATCCGCAGCAGCGCAGTCCGGCCAGGAAATGAGTGAGCTGGTGGAGAAGTCCGTAACTAGATACCTCCAGCAGTTCAATCCCGACGATAACATTTAAATATTTAGATGTTTGAATGTTAAAACATTCAAACATCTAAGAAGTAAAAGTACGGAATTCCGCAAGGGACTATAGCTTTTGGCTTTTACGGATTAGATAGAGAAAGGTTCAGTTGCCCCCCCTCTGCCAATTCTAAACTCTCCCAAAAAAAGAATTATGCTGCCAGATAAATACCAAAAAGTGCATCGCTGTCTCCCTCTGGTGATAGGAGTTGTATTCGCTACTACCTACAGCATCCCCATCAGCGGCCAACCCAGGATTCCCACACCATCCCAATCACCAACAACGGAAAAACCCAACCCATCGGGAACGCAGCAACCCGTGCAAGCATTTGGCGGGCAAATCGCCATGTTTGTGGGGCATGAGGGGAGGGTAGACAGTGCCGTATTTAGCCCCGATGGTCGGCAAATTCTTACCGCTAGTACAGATAAAACCGCCCGCTTGTGGGATAGCAAGGGTAATCCCCTAGCTGTGTTGCGGGGGCATGAGAGAGAAGTCACCAGTGCCGTATTTAGTCCCGATGGCAGCCAAATTCTCACCATCAGTGGGCATAACACTGCCCGCCTGTGGGATATCCAAGGCAATCTCCTAACCAAGTTCCAAGCGTTTGACGATCAGTCTGTTATTGTAAGTAGCATTAGAAGTGCAGAATTTAGCCCCGATGGTCGCCAAATCCTCATTAATAGGAGCTTTCAGGATAAAGCCGGCAGGTGGGGTAAACTCACTTTGTGGGATACCAAAGGCAATCTCAAAGCAGAGTTCCCGATCAGAAGTGACGGATCAGAAGGCTTCGCAAAAGCCGTATTTAGCCCCGATGGTCGCCAAATCCTCGCCATTAGTTGGGATGGAACCGCCCGCCTGTGGGATCTCAAAGGCAATCTTCTCAAAGAATTCCAGGCGCATAGGCGGGTAGCCCTCATTGGAGTATTTAGTCCCGATGGCAGGCAAATTCTCACCGCCAGCGAGGATAAAACTGCCCGCCTGTGGGATACCAACGGTAATCTCCTAACCGAGTTCCAGGGGCATGAATATCATGTCCACAGTGCAATATTTAGCCCCGATGGTCGCCAAATCCTTACCATTAGTTCCGGAACCGCCCGCATTTGGGATACCAGAGGCAATCTCCTCGCTGTGTTTGGACAGCATGGAGATTCCGACTGGAGTTCTATCGGAAGTGCAGCAGGATTTAGCCCCGATGGTCGCCAAATCTTTACCAGTAGTAGGGATGGCACCGCTCAAATTTGGGATACGAAAGGCAATCTACTCGCAAAGTTGCGGGGACATGAGGGGTTTGTGCAAGCAGTATTTAGTCCCAATGGCCGGCAAATTCTTACCAACGGTTGGGATAAAATCACCCGTCTGTGGGACGTATCAGCCGCCATTGCTGCAGAATCCGAGCAAATCGCTGCCCGGGAAACCTTTCAGGAAGGCGTGTCCAAAAATAACGCTCAACTGGCAATATTCCGAGGACACAATCATGATGTCCTCAGTGCCGTATTTAGTCCCGATGGCAGGCAAATCCTCACCGCTAGTCAAGATAAAAAAGCGCGTCTGTGGGATCTCAAAGGCAATCTCCTAACCGAGTTCCAGGGGCAGGAGGGGGTCAGCCGCGCCATATTTAGCCCGGATGGTCGCCAAATCCTCACCCTTGGTGCGGATGATAAAACTACCCGTTTGTGGGACACCCAAGGCAATCCTCTCTCTGTGTTGCGGGGGAATGGCTCTTTACGAATCTACAGTGCAAAATTTAGCCCCGATGGTCGCCAAATTCTCACCGCTGGTGGTAATGGCGGTGGTGATGATACCGCTCGCCTGTGGGATCTTAAAGGTAATCTCCTAGCCGAGTTGAAACCACCTGAGAAACTACGGGGGGGAATAGCCACAAGTGCGGTATTTAGTCCAGATGGCCGGCAAATTCTTACTGCTAGTAACGATAAAACTGCCCGCCTGTGGGATCTCAAAGGCAATCTATTGGTAGTGTTTCGGGGACATGAGGATCTGACAGGTGTAGGTTTTTTACAGGGAGGTAGTATGGAACCCATTTGGGATACTTTGACGATCGCCAGCAGATGAGGATCGGCTCTTGTCACGGGCGATCGGCTCTTGTCACGGGCGATCGGCTCTTGTCACGGGCGATCGGCTCTTGTCGCGAGCGATAATCAAGGCAATCGAACGAAACACTCCGAATGCGGAAACAACCTCAATGCTGAACAATAAGCATCTCAAAGATTGGTCATGTATCGTGTCTCAACGAATGGCTCATTTGTCGATACCTCAAGCGATTGGGTTAGCGACATGGAGCTTTGGCACAGTCATGGCTAGATCTAGCAGCTTAACCCAAGTTTCGCATTTAATTGCCCAAATCAACGGAGAAAAAACGAATACAGTTCGTCAGCGATTAAAAGAATGGTATCAGGAAGCCCCAGCCAAAAAAGGACTTCACCGTCGTGAGTTGGATGTTGGTAGTTGTTTTGCTCCTTTACTGTTGTGGGTGCTGAGCCTACTGCCGCAAAATGTTGAGGACATTAGCTTCGCATTGGATGCCACTAGCATCGGGGATAAATTTACAGTTCTGTCGATGAACATCTTGTTAGCAGGATCGGGAATTCCGGTAGCGGGCGTGTGTGGTGAATGCCACATCGCCTGGAAGCTGGAAACCGCACTGGCAAAAACTGATTTCTCAAGTTCAAGGTGTGATTCCAGCCAACTTTAGGGTGATCGTGGCGGCCGACCGAGGATTGTATGCTGATTGGCTTTATCAATTGATTAAAAGTGTGGGCTGGCATCCTTTCCTACGTATCAACCATCAAGGAACTTATCGTCTGCCATCTCAACAAACATGGCAGCCACTGGCAGATCTGGTTCGTCCAGGCGGACAATCGTGGGCCGCAGAAGTCCTGTGCTTTAAAACTAACCCTCTTTCTTGTACGCTCCTAGCTCGTTGGGATCTAGATTACAAAGACCCGTGGTTGATTCTGACAGACCTTAAACCTCAAGAAGCAAACGTTCTCTGGTATGGGCTGCGTTCTTGTACCGAAGGTGTTTACCGCGATCTCAAATCTGATGGCTGGCAATGGCATAATACCCGTTTACTCTTACCACAACGAGCCGAACGAATGTGGTTAGTGCTAGCTGTTTCCACTTTATGGATGGTGATCTTGGGTGGCACTCAGGAGGGTCGATCGCTTGCCTCGAATTTGCCACAACTGCCCCCTGAACATATTGCTTTAAATGAGCCTATTGGTCTTAAAAAAGAGCGTCATTTGTCTTGCTTTCTGCTGGGTTTTGTGACTCTGATGGCTGATTTACTCAACAATATTCCCATTCATCTCGAGCGTTGGAGTTCTTTCCCTCACACTCCTGTAGATTCCTTTTATGCTTGTAACTCCTCCTAATTGTAAAAAACCTACACCTGTCAGGACATGAGGATGGGGTCAACAGTGCAGTATTTAGCCCCGATGGTCGCCAGATCCTCACTGCTAGTGATGATGAAACCGCCCGCCTGTGGGATCTCAAAGGCAATCTCCTGGCTGAGTTCCGGGGGCATAGAAAGAGACTCACAACAGCCGTATTTAGCCACGACGGGAAGCAAATCCTCACCTATGCTTGGGCTGAAACTGCTCGCTTGTGGGATACCAAAGGCAATCTCTTGACAGAGTTTCGGGGAGATGAAAAATATTTCTACAGTGCAGTTTTTAGTCCCGACCGCAGCCAAATTCTCACTATTAGTAATGATGCTGCAAATGGAATCGACCCTGGCATCGCCCGCTTATGGGATACCAAAGGTAATCTCCTGGCTGTGTTCCGAGGGCATGAAAGAGGTTTCGGTGCAGTATTTAGCCCCGATGGTAGTCAAATTCTCACCGCTGGTTCTGATGGCACCGCCCGTCTGTGGGATGTATCAGTAGCAATTGCTGCCCAAGCCGAGCAAATGGCAGCGCTGCAAACTTTTAGGGAAAGCGTATCTAAAAATAGCGCTCAACTAGCAGAGTTACGGCACGATAAGTATGGAGTCAAGCGTGCCGTATTTAGCCCGGATGGTCGTCAAATTCTCACCACCACGGGTAAAACCGCCCACCTGTGGCATACCAAAGGCAATCTCTTAGCTGAGCTGCCAGGGGATGAGTATCTCACGCGTACCGTATTTAGCCCGGATAGTCACAAAATCCTCACCACCACGGGTAAAACCGTTCGCCTGTGGGATAACAAAGGCAATCTCCTCACCGAGTTTCAGGGGCATGAGAAAACTGTGGAAAGTAGTGTGGAAAGTGCAGTATTTAGCCCCGATGGTCGTCAAATTCTCACCGCTAGTATGGATAAAACCGCCCGTCTGTTGGATACCCAAGGCAATCTGCTGACTGTGTTCCGAGGGCATGAAAGAGAAGTCACAAGTGCCGTATTTAGCCCCGATGGTAGTCAAATCCTCACCGCTAGTATGGATAAAACCGCCCGTCTATGGGAGACAAAAGGTAATCTCCTGGCTGTGCTCCGGCATGAGACATATATCAGCAGTGCCAAATTTAGTCCCAATGGTCGCCAAATTCTGACTGACAGCGTTAATAGACCTGCTCGCCTGTGGGATACTAAAGGCAATCTCAAGGCCGAGTTCCGGGAGGATGTAAATTCAGGCAGGCTTACGCCCTACAGGGCCGTATTTAGCCCGGATGGTAGTCAAATCCTGATTGCCAGTGAGGATGAAACCGCTCGCCTGTGGGATACCAAAGGCAATCTTCTAACTGAGTTCCGGGGGCATAATTTTAGACTCAACAGTGCCGTATTTAGTCCCGATGGTCGGCAAATCCTTACTTCTAGTTTTGATAAAACCGCCCGTCTGTGGGATACCAAAGGTAATCTTTTAGCCATATTCCGGGGACATGAGGATGGGGTCAACCATGCAGAATTTAGCCCCGATGGTCGCCAAATCCTCACTGCTAGTAGTGATAGAACAGCTCGCCTGTGGGACTTATCACTTGGAATAAAAGTTTCTGCTGCTGAAGTAGCATTTATCAAAGGAACTCAACTTTCTAGCCAAAGCACAGTCGAATCTAAACAACTTGCACTGGGAAAGTTAGAAGAAGCCCTCGCACTTTATCGTGCAGATAGAAACTACGCCCAAGCCACACGCACTCTCCTTTCAATGGGTAAAATTTACGCCCATTTCGGACAATTTCAATCTGCCCTAGACTCCTACAATCAAGCATTACCCTTATCAAAACAAGCCGGTGCCAAAGCCGAAGAAGCCGCTATTATCAACAGTTTTGGTCAACTTTACACCGATTTAGCTGACCCGACAAGCGCCCTGGATTACTAAGCTGATACGCAGCTAGATTGTATAATATAAATATAAAATAAGCGCTCATTAATTATAATGTATGCCAGCCAAAAACCATCTATCTCAAAATCAAAAACAGAGACTCGTTAAACTACTAAAAGAGTCTGA
>NZ_JAUBPU010000117.1:0-4425 GCF_036700885.1 Microcoleus sp. S13_B4 | reverse complement strand
GCGATGACTCTCGAACGCACCAGTTCTTAACCCAGGCCAGGTAATATGCGATCGATATATTCAGCAAGCCCTAAGTAAATATAGAACGAAGAGGTTCGAGGGAAGAAGAAAGTCTTCCTCCTTCCTTCTTCCTTCTTCCTTCTTCCTCCTTCCTTCTTCCTTCTTCCTCCTTCCTTCTTCCTTCTTGCTTCTTCCTTCTTGCTTCAAAAACCCAACTGCAGTAAATCTTCGGTTAACTGAACTTGCAAAATTTGACCGGGTTGAATCGTAGCAGGTTGAGGAGCAGCGACGTAAGTTGTAGCAACACCACCGGCTGCTCCCGCCAACAAACCGATACCGGAAAAGCCGCTCAGCAAGAACAAAGCTAAGCCACCAATACCAGTATTTCGCAACAAACTGCGATCGGAAGGCTGAGCCCGTCGGCCTTCCACGGGTTCCGAGCGAGCCACCAGAGGGATATTGCGGCCGTTGAGACTAATAGCTTCCACTACAAATCTACTGCCGAGGTTAGTCGTTTCAAATCGACCGATGACCGGCGTATTAGCAGGTACGATCGTATTGCCGAGACTGTCGAGAATTCCCCCTTGCAGCAGTAGCACTTCCTCTCGGCTGGGCTTCGCACGGGCAAGCCGCAAAGCCTGAGCACCGGGGTAGAGCAAACTGATCTCCGTGCCCGCCGGCAACAAGACATTCGCCCGAGTCGCAGCCTGCAAAGGAGCATTTGATCCGGCGCGAGGAAGTGGTTCACCAAAAGTAAGCGTCCGCTGTTGAGGTGCAGCAGCAGGCGTTATTTGAGAGGCTAGGCCGGGTACAGCCGCAGCTTGTACAACACGGCGTTCATCAAGGCGAACATTGACTAAAGGCACTCTTAGCGGCCGGATTTGGTCATTTGAAGTTGACCGCGGCGAAAAATTTGTACCGGGATTCGAGGAAGTAGGAGATTCTGGTCGATCGACCTCTGTGGCAGCAGTTGACTTGGGATCTATCGGTCGCTGGTTTTGCCGTACTTGTATTGCAGGCTGGGGTTGAGTTTCGGGAGTTTCCATACTCGTAGTCGGTTCGATCGAAGGTCGTAACACCCAGCGATTTTCTACCCCAATTCTTTGGAATTGCACTTTCCCCCCGCTAAAACCGACTCCGGGAGCCAAATTGACCAGAATTCTCGCCCTTCCCGGTTGAACTTGACTAACCCCCACAGAACGCACTGTGCCTTCTGGGTATAGCTGAGTTGCATCTACTCCGATGTCCGTATTGGGCAAATCCACAGCAATCTGACTGAGATTTAGTAGAGAATACTGGGGCGTCATTCCCTCTGGGAGAGTAATTTCTAGCTGATTTGTCGCCGGATCGAATTTCCAACTGGTGACTGTAGAAGCATTTACTGGCTCCAGTGTTGCGGGCACTGTCGCAACTGCGGCGACGACTGCTAGACTCAGACTCAGTGACTCGATCGCAAACAATCCGGCTGCTAGAGAATTAACAGTCAATTTTTGTAAGTCTTCCCCAAATCTGGTGAGTAATTTTTTGTATGGCATGGCGGCTGGGTGAAATTTTTGATCTGAAATAAATTATGGATGGGAAAATTTTGCCTTCGGATGACGCTGAAAGTTTAGCATTATGGCGATATGAAAAATTTAATTAAATGGAAATTATTGCGATCGCGCTTCGTTCTTAACCACAAGTGGTGTCAGGTTAGACAAGATGAAATAGAATTGCCAAGCGGAGAAATTATAGACGACTTTTTTGTTAATGTCCGACCCAATATCGCCCTAGTCTTTGCCACGACCGAGCAGCAAGAACTTGTATTAGTGCGCCAATACAGGCACGGAGTAGGCGAAATTTTGCTGGAACTGCCTGCTGGATCTTTCAACCCTGCTGAAGAGAGCGGGGAATCGGCAGCAGCCAGAGAACTTGCCGAAGAAACGGGATATGTTGCTGAAGAAATTTTGGAACTAGCAACTTTATATGATAACCCCGTCAAAGACACCAATTCTATCTACCTATACTTTGCTAAAAATGTCAAGCTTGCCAGCAGCAAAATCCAATTAGATATTACCGAAGATATTGAAGTAGTTTTAGTCCCCATTGCCGAAGTTTTTTTGAAAATCAAAAACCGACAAATTTGTGTATCCGGAAGCATCGCAGCTATTTTTTTAGGAGTAGAATTTTTGAATAAACAGCGGTAAGGTGCTGTGGAAATGGAACCTTACACGCTGTTTATTGCGCTTTGGTCTTAACGAGAAAGACTCAGAAAATCCAGAGAAGTCAGAGAATTATCAGCGCCAAAAACCTGAGCTAAAACCTGCCCAGTGGCAGCAACTTGCAGCAGTGTGGCATTCGCCGTTGGGTTAATTTGCAAAGCCTCAAAAGTCAAGCCGTCAGCCAGGAAAAACTTGTCAGTTCCTACAGAAAAATTGAGGATAGTATCCATACCACTGTTAGCGTTTAACACAAAGTGATCGTTCCCCATACCCCCAATCAAAGTATCATCTCCGCCATCACCAAACAGCCAGTCATCTCCTGCACCCCCATTGAGAATATCGCGATCTTTCCCTCCGTAAAGAGTGTCATTACCATCATCACCATTGAGAGTATCTTGACCTTCATTGCCATATAACAGGTCATCGCCACTGCCACCATTAATACAGTCTTGCTGACCGTCTTGGCCCACAGCGCCTCGCAGATTTTCCCCGCGATCGCCACTAATGGTATCGTTACCCTCATCACCACACAAAATATCGCTGCCGGAGTCGCCGTAGATCAAATCATCGCCCGCATCTCCATTTACCAAGTCGTCATCCTTGCCACCACGAAGGGTATCGTTACCAAAACCCCCACTCAGAGAGTCGGAACTCTCACCACCATTGAGAAAATCATTTCCATCTCCTCCAAATAGCAAGTCGCGACCGTCAACATCCGACACTAACTGATTTTGCAAACCACCGTAAAGCGAATCGTCTCCTTCATCGCCGACAATGGTATCGGAACCGAGTTCGCCCCGAATTAAGTCGTTATCTTTGCCACCGTGAATTAAGTCATTACCTTTGCCGGCAAAAATGCTGTCGTTACCGCAACCGCCGCCGATGATATCGCCGCTATCGTTACCGAAAATTAAATCGCCTTCATCCGTGGCAACTGTACTGCCTTGTTGAGTGCCGTAATCGCCGATTATGGTGTCGGAACCTTGATTGCCGTACAGAGTATCCGAGTCAGTTTCGCCAAAAAGGCGATCGTCCCCTTTGCCTCCAAACAGCAAATCCCGTCCGTTGCCACCTTGCAAGGTATCGTCTTGTTCTTGGCCGTTCATCAAGTCGTTGCCATCGCCTCCCAACAGCAAATCGAAGCCGTCGGGGTCACTGTCTAGGGAGTTGAGTACGCCACCAAACAAAGAGTCGTCTCCCTTGTCCCCGGAAAGGGTGTCCGGGCCTTTGTCACCCCAAATTAGGTCGTTGTCGATGCCACCATAGGCGATGTCAGGGCCTTTGCCGGAGTAAACGGTGTCGTTGCCTTGAGTGCCGGCAATGGCGTCGCCTGAAGACCCGCCGAAAATCAGGTCGCCGTCGTTGTCGGTCAAGTCGATGTTGTTGCCGTTGTCGCCGACTATGGTGTCGGAGGCGCGATCGCCGTACAATGTGTCGGAATTGCGATCACCAAAAATGCGATCGTCTTGTTTGCCACCAAATACGGCATCGGTTTGTTTGCCGCCGTAAACGATGTCGTTGCCCTTGCCTGCTGCGATAAAGTCTCGCTGTTGGTCGCTGAAGATGATATCGCTGCCACCTTCACCTAAAAGTGTGTCGTCGCCGCCTCTGGAGATTAACAGTTCGTTAGCTTCGTTCCCTGTTAAGGAATCGTTTCCGGGAGTGCCTCTCATCGTGTTTTGGATGTCAATGAGTTGTGCGGCGTCGGAGTCGAAGTTGAGTATTGGGGAAGGCTGGGGTGGGATAAATGTGATGTTCGGTGGCTGGGGCAAGGGGTCGCAACCGCAACCGGTATCCGGTTCGGGCACTGGGCCGAATATAGGCGTTGGTGTTGGTGTTGGTGTTGGAGTTGCAGTTGGTGTTGGTGTTGGTTCCGTCCCTCGTGTTGGAGTTGCAGTTGGTGTTGGTGTTGGTTCCGTCCCTGGTGTTGGTTCCGTCCTTGGCGTTGGAGTTGCACTTGGTGTTGGTGTTGGTTGTGGGACGGGTGGTGTTGGTGTTGGTTGTGGGACGGGTGGTGTTGGTGTTGGTTGTGGGACGGGTGGTGTTGGTGTTGGTTGTGGGACGGGTGGTGTTGGTGTTGGTTGTGGGACGGGTGGTGTTGGTGTTGGTTGTGGGACGGGTGGTGTTGGTGTTGGTTGTGGGACGGGTGGTGTTGGTGTTGGTTGTGGGACGGGTGGTGTTGGTGTTGGTTGTGGGACGGGTGGTGTTGGTGTTGGTTGTGGGA
>NZ_JAUBPU010000062.1:0-35372 GCF_036700885.1 Microcoleus sp. S13_B4 | reverse complement strand
AAGTCGGGTCGTAGAAAGAGGAAGCCTAAACAGTGATGTTTAGAATCACCGTGGCTTTAGCCCGGTGAGAATGTCAAATATCGATATAATCAGGTTTTGCTTGAAGTCAAAACCTAATTTTGATGGCGCGTTATCCCAAAGCAGAATTTTTATTAAAAATTTCTTAACTTGTGTTTTCGGTCATCTACCTTTCGATAGAGCTTGTATTCTTTTTTTTCAACCTTCTACCTTCTATACCAACCACGCCCGACGATGATGACGTTCTTAATTGCTGAAACATGAGCTGAAGATTGCGCCTTCCTTCTTCCTTCTTCCTTCTTCCTTTCCTCAATCAATCTCAAATTACGCACTAACACATGGCTCGTTATTCTCGACTGCAAAAACTCGGCTCTTATATGCGCCCGCACTGGAAACCAACATTCTGGGGCGTTTTTTCGCTATTAGTTGTCAATGCTGTGGGCGTTTACATTCCCCTGCTGATTCGGAATGCAGTTGACACTCTCCAAGTTGCGACTAAATTTGACCAAGTTTTCAACTTCGTGGCACTAATTCTGATTCTCGCCTCAATCATGTGGGTAATTCGGATGGCGTCGCGGATTTTGCTGTTTGGCGTGGGACGCCAAGTAGAATTTGACCTCAAACAGCAAATTTTTAACCATTTATTAACATTAGAACCGTCTTATTTTGCAGCCAATACGGTAGGAGATTTAATTAACCGCGCTACTTCTGATTTGGACAATATTCGGCGCTTGGTGGGGTTTGCGGTGCTGAGTTTGGCGAATACGGCATTTGCCTACGCTTTGACTTTGCCGGTGATGCTGGGGATTAATGTAAGGTTGACGCTGTTTGCGATCGCAGTTTATCCTTTAATGCTGGTTTTGGTACAGTTATTTAGCGACAAACTTCGCATCCAACAGTTAGCCGTGCAAGAGGAATTGTCGGCGATGAGCGATTTAATTCAGGAAGATATGAGCGGGATGTCCGTAATTAAAATTTACGCTCAAGAAGAAAACGAACGCCGAGCTTTTCGCCATAGCAACGCGCAGTTGCTATCAGCAAATTTGGAATTAGCAAAAACTAGAAACTTTATTTTTCCGCTGCTGGGCGGTTTGGCAAGCATTAGTTTGTTGGTGCTGCTTTCTGCTGGTGGCGGGGCAATTGCTAATGGCCAAATTAGCATTGGCGATTTTGTGGCGTTGCTGATTTATGTCGAGCGTTTGGTGTTTCCGACAGCGCTGTTGGGTTTCACCATTACTGCTTACCAGCGGGGAGAAGTGAGTGTCGATCGCATCGAATCAATTTTGACTGTGGAACCGCAAATTAAGGATGCTGCCGATGCAGTTGAACTGGCAACTCCAGTCAAAGGCGAAATTGCGGCTCGCCATCTAAATTATACTTATCCGGGTGCTAAGACACCCGCGCTTAAAGATGTTGATTTTACAATAAAACCGGGAGAAACTGTCGCAATTGTTGGGGCGATCGGCTCAGGAAAGTCAACTTTAGCTAATGCACTGCCACGCTTGCTAGATATCGATCCGGGCGAGTTATTTGTAGACGGACAGGATATTACTGAGGTAAAATTGACCGAATTGCGCGGGGCGATCGCCTACGTTCCCCAAGAAAGTTTTCTGTTCGGCACTACCATCAAGAATAACATCCGCTACGGAAACCCTTTAGCGGAACAGCCGGAGATTGAAGCCGCGGCAAAACAAGCGCAAATTCACGCCGAAATCCTCAACTTTCCGCAGCAGTACAAAACAGTTGTCGGCGAGCGCGGCATTACTTTATCCGGCGGACAGCGGCAGCGGACGGCACTTGCTCGCGCTTTGTTAGTGGACGCCCCGGTGTTAATTTTGGATGACGCTCTTTCCAGCGTTGACAATCAAACTGCTACCGACATTTTGCGAAACTTGGCAACGGGAACCGATCGCAAAACGGTAATTTTTATCTCGCATCAAATGTCAGCAGCGGCTAGTGCCGATCGCATTTTTGTGATGGAGAAAGGAGAAATAGTTCAGAGTGGCACTCACATTGAATTGGTAGGGCAAACAGGGCTTTATCAGTATTTGTGGAACCAGCAAAAATTAGAGGAATTGCTGCATTGACAAGTAACAGATACTTTGATTTATATCAAAACCGGTAGCATCGGAATTAATATTACCCACAGCCTGGACACGGCAGTGCCGTGTCCCTAAAATTAATCCGGGTATGGAGACGGCACTGCCGTGTCCTCTATATAATTCCGGTGCAACCGGAAACGATATCATAGGATTTTGGGGATAAAGAAGTAACCAAATTCCTTGCCAAGCGATTTTAATTAGCTACATTACTCAAGGGAATTTCTTCTTGTTCTTGAAATAATTTAATCGATTGCAGACTATCTGAAGCAGCATCCCAAAGAAGGAATTGGAAGCAGTCAGGAATATCGCGAATTGTCAGGGATTTTGAATTAGCCAGGAGGTGAATATTAGCATTGTGACAAGCCCGAAGATTATAGTTAGGTATTCGCTCAGAGAGATGATGAATATTGTGGTAAGCAATATCAGCCGAAAACCAATTAAGAATAGTTGGTAATTTGAGATAACTGCTGCCTTCTATTGCGCCCAGCAGATAGTCCCAGCCCTCTGTTTTGTGGGCGTAAGAACCCTCAAAGTTATGCTGTACAAAGAAAATACAGATAAATATCGCCGCCGAACAAGTCATGACAATTGAGTAAACACTCCAGAAAAAGCCAAACCCCAGTAAGTTGCTCAGATAAATCCAGCTACCCACAACACAAATATTGTTGAACAGTAAATCCCAAAATTCAGCCGTCGTATACCAATGTTTGGATTTATAAGAAGCAATGATTGCAGATAAACCCATGCCAAAATCTTGATTGAGACAAGCAAAAATATGTCGGATAAAACCCGTAATTCCCAATATCAGCGCGAGTCTTGGCTTAATAATTAGATAGAAAAAACCACCGGGAAACAGCATCAACGGGTGTCTGAGTAACTGATAGATTTTTTTACTAAATGGACTTAGCGCCGCAAATTTTTCGGTGGAGATCAACGCCGAAGGGCCTCGGTACATATCCCAATTACCATTATGTTTGTGGTGATAAGCGTGTCCCCTCGACCAGGGGTACTGAGGAATCGCATTGATGATACCTAGCAGAAAACCCATAATGCGATTGACTTTGTTGGAACTAAAAAGAGAATAGTGTCCGCAATCGTGCATCAAAGAGAAACAACGTCCTGAAAAAAGGGTCATCAACACCATTATCGGCGGAAGAAGGAATACAGAAATGGCAGCGGCTTTAAATGCTAAAAACCATAAGAATGTATAAGGAACCACTGTATTGAGTATTTGGCAAGTAGCTGTCAAATTGTTGCTCTTCATATAAGGAGCTAGCACAAAATCTGACTTTTTGATCGCGTTTTTCATTCAGTATATCTATGGTGTGTGGATAAGTGCTTAGCTTACCATCAGGATAGGGTGGCTATTTTGGGCATTGTTTTATTGCAGGTAATTGGGTTAATTGCGGTGGAAAAATGACCCATACTTTACAAAACTGCTGATAATATTTAGTTCATTAGCTCCTCCTTTTGGTGGTTTGACCAAGCTGAAGTTTATCCCGGATTTGACGTACTTAATCATAACAAACTGCCGTAGTAATTGCTAATCATTGCAGCAAATTTTTCTATTTTATCCTTACGTGTTAGGAAAATAATAATTTCTTGGGTGGGGTTTTCGGTGGCCATGATTTGAAGAAAAGTTGAGATAGCGGATTGCTCTATTGACTGTCCTTGCCGATCATCTTTGCTAGACAATTAATTCAGTTAGGAATGGTAAGTGATGCGGAACCGTATCAACCTGCCACTTCACAGGTGTATTGATAGGCAGATTTACATGACAAATCACGAGGCATCAACCAGGCGTGAAAAATCCATTTCACGCAGTGTATCCAATGGTCAGCATATTGTGGGTTAATTAACAGATTCTGTCAATACCCAAAGCTACCTTGGCGCTTGTTATCTTCAACTCGCATTGATTTGTTGCCGCAGCACAGTCGCAGATTTTACCATATTTTTCAGCGCGGGAACAGTCGGCAATAAAGCATCTGTCTCTAATTTCCCAGTCAAAAATGCTTTCAGGGCTTTCTTTATTTCCCGGTTGTTACCAATCCGAGGATATTCCCATGTCTCAGCGAGAATCGTCATAACTAAACTTTGTTTGCAGAAAAAACTGTGAAGCCTGTCAGCCGCCGAACAAATTGCTGCACCGGAAGGCATTAATATGATTGGTTGGTTGCACGATCGACCTTCGGTGATGTATGCCGCTATTTTTGCTTGCATCGTCTGTGCCACACTTTACCGTACCGGGTTCTACCCCAACTCGATCACAGGTTCAGAAGTTGGGCTACTCGCGAAAACTTTTTATTTGCGGGCTATATGGGCGATCGACAAACAGCCCATCTCGGAAATCAAAGCTGACACAACATCCAGAACCGCAAAGGATTTTGGCTCAACTCCTTGAGAAGAGAATTTGAGGAGCGATCGTAATTGCCTGCGTTTTTTGTGCTCGGAGATAGCTCGGATTTGCTACAATCTAATCGCACACGCGATTAGAAATGGGTTATGACCGAACTATTAGATGAGGCGCTTTCTATTGAAATGGCGACTCGCATCAAAAGCAACCGTAAAAACTGCTTTGACAACGCTTGTAAAGCAGCATTAGCCACCGAGGGCGCGATTTATGTTCAAGGCTTTTTAGCTGTGCCCGGAGTGCCATATAAACCCATCGAGTATAGCTGGATTGAACTCGACGAGCGAATTGTTGACCCAACCTTTCCCCATCTCGGTTTCATCGCTCAAGACATTCATTACTTCCCAGTCCAGCGCTTCAGCGTCAAGAAACTCAAAGCAATACTAGAGGAGTCAAAAGAAGATTATCCTGAAGACGACCCGCTGCCTATTTATGGCAATCAACCTTATGAATATTACGGTGATTTGATGTTAGGCGGTAGCGATTACCAAAATGCTTACGATTTGGCTGCCGCTAAATGCAGGGAATTAAACCAACCAAAAAAACAGGATGCGAACTAATTCAGGACTTACAAAAAAAAGGGTTTGGCACGCTACTTACAGCGGTAAGGTGTAAACTATGCACCCTACAGATACAGATTACTGTAGCAACTGTTCGGTCGATTAATATACTTCATCATGACTTCCCAAATCTACAAAGACGGCTTTTCCGTCTTCTGTAAAGTAGAAAAGTACCCTTTCATCGTAATCTACGCTAAAGCTCCAAAACTCCTTAAGCCTACCGGACAATTTATGAGTTTTTAAGATTGGTTAAAACGGCTATCTGATGAACTGTTCCAGCTTTTGCCAAAGCCTAGCCTCCAAATCAGCATCGCCTTTGATCCGCTTTTTGAAAGCACGCTTGAATGAAGAACTGAAACGGACTTCCACGATTATTCATCTATCATTACTCTGAGTTCATTGATGTTAGCGAAAAATTTCAGTTCACCTTTTTGTTGTCCAATCTGCGCTGACTTAAAGTTTTGATATATCTCTTCGCGACGTTCTTCCCGGAGATATTGCTTCAACAACAGTTGAAGCTCTTGCTTTTCGTCAGTAGAAAGATTTTTGATCGTCTCGACCACATCACTGAAAGTCATAACTTACAAAACCCTATTGTGCTGATTAGATTATAGCAAAAAATATCCTTTTGGTGGACTTTAGTTTCTCGTTACCAGGCTCTGCCTCGTCTTAAAAAAAGCAAAAAATCTCACTATTTACCATTTTCCAACTTCCAAGATTCAGAAAACCTCGAATAATGAAAAGCAGCCAATAACGGATCTAATTTCTGATTCCCAATCAAATCAGCCAACAATTTAGCCGTCACCGGAGCCAACAAAATGCCATTGCGGTAATGCCCCGTAGCCAATGTCAAATTCTCCCAAGCACTAGCACCCAAAATCGGCAACTCATCAGGAGTAGCCGGCCGAAATCCCCACCAAAACTCCAGAATCGGATAATTTTGTAATTCGGGATATAACTTAATCGCTCCTGCTAGCAAACTTTGGATTCCCGCAGGCGTATTTCCCGGCGTAAAATCCACGTTTTCGCTAGTTGCGCCAATAATAATTCTGCCATCTTGACGCGGCACAATATAAATCCCTGTCCCGAATAGAACGGTTTGCAGCGGCTGGATAACTTTACAATATTCTGGTACACATACTGACAGCATTTGTCCCTTTCTTGGAAAAACAGGAACATTCAATAACTGCTCAGACCAAGCACCCGCCGCCAAAACATAACGGTCTGCTTGCAATTTTCCTGCTGTTGTTTCAATGCCAACAACTCGGTTTTCCTGTCGAATAATTTCCTTTGCAGTGTCTTGAATAATCTCAATCTGCAATTCTTTGGTTGCGCTCTGCAGCGTCCGAAACAAAGCGCGGTTGTCAACTTGAGCGTCGTCAGGATACCACCAACCACCAATTACTTCTTTACCTAATCCAAACTGGTGCTGGCGAACCGCATCTCCATCCAACCATTGAGAATTAAGGTTTGACAAAAACGGCTTTTCTTGAGGCTCATTTTGACACACGGGTGCGAGAATTCCCGATCGCCAATATCCCGTTTTCAATCCGGTAATATCTTCTAGCCGTTCCACCCACGCCGGATACAGCGCGCGACTTTGCAAGCACAAATCCAGCATCGGACTGGGAGGAATTCGTTCGGCTTGCGGGGCAAGCATTCCAGCCGCAGCCCTGGCAGTCGGTGGTTTAGAATCTGCGGTAAGAACCGCGACAGATGCCCCTCGCAATTTGAGTTCAACAGCTAGCGAAAGACCAATTATTCCGCCGCCAATAATCAGAATATCTTTAGATGAATTCATTAACTTTTATATGGACTTTCTGGCTTTTTTGACCTCTCGGGTTTCTTTAGGGTAAGGTGCGCTAAGCACACCTTACAGTTAGAATTATTATGCAAGTCTTACAGATTATCTGGCAAGGCGATCGTCCTATCAGCCTTTCTTAACAAAAAATCTATCCTTGGGGGTTCCAGACAGTTTCAGATCCCTGGCCCCAGAAACCGTCATATTTTGTCACCTTAATATCGCCTAAAACCTTGGTTTGGCAGGACAAACGGCGGTTGGAGGCAGGAGAATGGGGAGGAACCGAAAGTCGGGCTTTTTCGCGCCACTGGGACTCGGAAACTTCGCCCTCGACGGTGACGGCGCAGGTGCCGCAAGTACCGAAGCCGTGGCAGTTGATGACTTTGGCGTTGCCGTTGTAGAGATCGATGCCGTTTTTGAGCAAAACTTCACGGAGATTAGAGCCGCGATCGCACTCAAATGTTTTTCCTTGCGCTTGTACCTTGACCACAGCAATTTACCCCAGTTAGATTTATGTTAATTTTCCTATATATTATCGCATTAAATTCAAATAAATTCATCTAATATGGGAAGTGATATATTACCAATTTCTCGATCGCAATTTCCCATGACAAATCGGCTCTGGATCTACGATACCACGCTGCGAGACGGTGCTCAGTGCGAGGGACTCTGCTTATCTCTCGAAGACAAACTGCGAATTGCTCGACAGTTAGACAGTTTAGGAATTCCCTTTATTGAAGGCGGCTGGCCGGGGGCGAATCCTAAAGACGTACAATTTTTTTGGCGACTCAAAGAACAGCCCCTAACTCAAGCAGAAGTTGTAGCTTTTTGTTCGACTAGGCGGCCGGGAACTACGGCAGCTAATGATGAAATGTTGCAGGCTATTTTGTCCGCCGGTACTCGCTGGGTGACGCTGTTTGGCAAGTCATGGGATTTGCACGTTATTGAAAGTTTGAAGACTACGCTCGAAGAAAATCTGGCGATGATTCGAGATACAATTGAATATTTGCGGAGTCAGGGAAGGCGCGTCATTTACGATGCGGAACACTGGTTTGACGGCTACAAACACAATCCAGATTATGCTATTAAAACTTTAGAAGTGGCGGCGGATGCGGGCGCAGAATGGCTGGTGCTTTGCGATACTAACGGGGGTACTTTACCTCACGAAGTCAGTCAGGTTGTTCGCGAGGTTTTAGAATCTTTAGGAACTAATCGCGAAAAATCCATACAATTAGGAATTCACACTCACAATGACTCGGGAGTTGCGGTTGCTAATGCTTTGGCGGCTGTGCGGGAAGGAGTGACGATGGTACAGGGAACTATTAACGGTTACGGCGAACGCTGCGGCAATGCCAATTTATGTTCATTGATTCCTAATTTTCAGCTAAAGTTGGGTCATGATTGCATTCAAGATGAGCAATTAGTTAGATTAACTCAAGTAAGTCGATCGATCAGCGAAATTGTCAACCTTGCTCCCGATGATCATGCTCCTTTTGTCGGCCTTTCGGCTTTTGCTCATAAAGGCGGAATTCATGTATCGGCTGTTGAGAAAAATCCGTTAACTTACGAACATTTGGAACCGGAAAAAATTGGCAACAGGCGACGAATTATTATTTCCGATCAAGCGGGTTTGAGCAATGTTTTGGCGAAAGCGCGCACTTTTGGCATGGATCTCGATCGCAAAAATCCTGCTTGCCGGCAAATTTTGGAAAAATTGAAAGATTTGGAAAGTCAGGGATATCAATTTGAGGGGGCTGAGGCGTCTTTTGAATTGTTAATGCGAGAGGCCTTGGGAAAACGCAAGCATTTATTTGAAATCAAAGGTTTTCAAGTTCACTGCGATAAAGGTAGGGAGGAAACAGTTAATTCTTTAGCAACGGTGAAGGTGACTGTTAACGGTCAAGATATTCTAGAATGTGCGGAAGGAAACGGGCCTGTTTCGGCACTTGATGCGGCTTTGCGGAAGGCTTTGCGGAATTTTTATCCGGCAATTACTGATTTTAACTTAACCGATTATAAGGTGCGAATTCTGGACGGATGTGCGGGAACTTCTGCTAAAACTCGCGTTTTGGTTGAGTTTAGCAACGGTCATGACCGCTGGACGACTGTGGGGGTTTCTGGTAATATTTTGGATGCTTCTTATCAGGCGGTTGTTGAAGGTTTGGAGTATGGTTTGGTGTTGGGAGATAGGGAGGCGATCGTTTTAACTGTGTCGAGTTATTAGGTTGACGGCGAAGAGAAGTTGCCTGAATATCGATGTTTAAATAGATACCAGGCGATTTCAAGAGAGGATTATACCAATTTTTTATGAGGCTGCATAGAATCAGATCCCCCCTAGCCCCCCTTATTAAGGGGGGACAAGATTCCGCTCAAAGTCCCCCTACAACCAGGGGGATTTAGGGGGATCGAGATATGTGCAACTTCACATTAAATTGGTATTAGCCAATTTAACTGTCGAGCATAAAAATCGGGCAGGAGTTATCCTAGTTGTTTGATCCAATTCATAATTGTTGTATGATGTACCCCTTTGAGTCTTTCAATTTCCCTCAAACCCATGCCATTAACATACATTTTTAGGCATTCGTCTTTCACTTCTTGAGCATAACCTCTGTGAGGTTGATAGCAGTCTATAAATTGTCTCCCACAGTTAACACACAGGTAGTTCTGCTTACCTTTTTTGCGCCCATTTTTATTGATATGAGTTGACTGACATTCAGGACATTTCATAGAAGATGACTTGTGTTAAATTGTTTTTTGTGAATGGCTATCAGACTCAATGATATCTTACTTTAGCAACGCCGATTATTTAATAATGTGGTGCGTGATGACACAATCATTTTTGCTATTGATGCTAACTCTGTATGAGGGATAAAGCCCCTCATACAGAGTTAGCAGTCTGTTTCAATCGCCATTCTACCTAAGACTACTTTTTCACCTCATTATTATTACCTTCCCCAACGATCGAGCGCATTCCTTCGAGCATCGCGGGAATGCTGCGCGGGTCCATAAACATCACCTTGCTGCTGTCGCTGGTGCCAATTTTTAGACCCATATCCAGATAGTTTTGAGCTAACAAAAATTGTAAAGCTTCCCGAGCATTGGGGTCATTTTGCAGAGTTTTGCCGATAATTTGCAAGGCCTCAGAAGTAGCTTGAGCTTTCAAAACCTGACTTTGGCGTTCTGCTTGAGCTTTCAGGACGATCGCCTTTTGTTGAGCTTCCGCTTCCAAAATAGTCGCTTTTTGGCGCGCTTCTGCATCCAGAACTTGCGCTTCAGCTTTACCTTTGGCGCTGTTAACTGCTGACTCGCGTTCGCCCTCGGATGTCAGAATTGCCGCCCGCTTGCGTCGATCGGCTGCCATCTGCAATTCCATCGATTCCTGTACCGTTTTAGAAGGGATAATATCGCGCAATTCTACCCGTGTTACTTTCACTCCCCAAGGATCAGTAACAATATCTAAATCTCTGAGCAATATTTCATTAATTTGAGAACGAGCAGTAAAGGTTTGTTCGAGATCCAGTTGACCCATTTCGGCGCGAATTTGAGTCAGCACCATATTTACCATTGCTGACTGGAGATTTTCTACTTTGTAACAGGCTTTTTCCAAGTCTACAATGCGCCAGTAAACCACAGCATCAACGGTAAAGGAAACGTTGTCGCGGGTAATACAAGCTTGGGGGGGAATATCTAAAACTTTTTCCCGAATTGTTTGCTCGTAAACAACGCGATCCATAAACGGCGTGACAAAATTCAAACCGGGTTCCAGTTTCTTGCCGTTGTATTTACCTAAAGTTTCCACCAGCGCTTCATTTCCCTGATTGATAATCTTGACGGAACCTGCGAGGGCTGAGCCGCCAAGTGCTAAAAATACAAGTAAAAAAAATTGTTCCACGGTCGCCTCCTATAAACATGGAGTGTTAACTGTTGACTGTTAAATATTGACTAATGACTGATGACTAACTACTAATTGCCTGTGATTAATTACGCATTTTTTTTAAGAATGCAAGAGGTTTTCTGGCAAAACTATTAGAGTAGTGCCTTTCCGTCCCACCACAATTACGTTTTGGTTGGGGGGGATAGTGGCGTTCGTGTCTTCGCAGCGAGCTTGCCAAGAATTCCCCTCATAAATCACTCGGCCGGCTTCTCCGGGGGGAATTTCTGTTAAAGTTTTTGCTTCCTGAGAATCTGCGATCGCCCTTGCCGTGCCTTTTGGTATCAACCGCCGAGACAGCAGCACAAAAACAGTCGAAAACACCATCCACAGGAATATTTGTAAATTAACGTAAGGTAGAACTAGAGAGCATCCAGCTACGGCGAAGGCGCTCAGTCCCATCACAAAAGCGACAAAAGCAGTCGGGAGAAATAGCTCTGCCAAACAAAGCAAAGACCCAGCTAGCAGCCAAAGGAGCGTCGGAGTCCAGATCATAAAAAGAATAGGTGATACTATTTAGATCTTAGATTTGAAATTTAAGATTTAAGAAATGCAAACAACTGACTCTGCAAGGGTTTGCCACTTGCAAGCCCGATCGCGATTTGTCGCGCAGCCGTACCAGGTTGAGGCTTCCATCCTACTCCAAGTCAGAGTTTAGTAACTTAAATTACAATTTTAGCCGATGCAGACTGGCAGAAACTACAATTTCTAGGGGCCCAAAGGCAGTTAAGAAATTGATAGGGGCTAAAATCAGTTTATTCTCAAGCTCATGAATTTGCGCTTGCGAATCATATATCTTCAGAATGTTTTTACACAAACTATTTCGATATGATCAGCAGTTTCTCCGAACCCATTTATTGCCCGAATCTTAGCTGTCCAGATCCCCGCAATACCTTTGGCCGCCAGCACTGTGCAGCGTGCGAAACGGATTTAATTTATCGCTATGTGTGGGTGGTGGGGCAAGCAGCCGAGGAAGTGCCGGCGGGTAAGGTAATAGCCGATCGATACTTTGTCATTGCACCCCAAATCTGGCTCGACAGCCGTCCTGCTGTGCCTCCGGGCGTCCCGGAACAACTGCCAGATACCATTATGCCTTACCTGCATTTGTATCCCCAACGGCTGCATACGCCGGAAGTATACGGTTATTGTTCGCTAGGGGAAGCACCGGAAGCGGCAGAGGTGCTGTTGTTGGAAAATGTGCCCATCAATAATTTCGGTCGCCTGTATCCTTCTATTTTAGAATCTTGGTCTGGGACAAGCGCCGCGCGCCAAGTTTACTGGCTGTGGCAAATGCTCCAACTGTGGGCGCCGCTATCGGAACAGGGAGTCGCTTCGAGTTTGCTGGTACCGGAAAATTTGCGGGTGGAAGGTTGGCGGGTACGCCTGCTGGAACTGCACCGGGGCAATTTTGTACCGACGCTGCGGGATTTGGGAGATGTGTGGTCAGGTTTGGTGGAATCAGCGCAACCCGAGGTGCAGTCAAAACTCGGAGAGATTTGTCAGTTTATGCGTCGCAGCAGTATGAATTTCGACGCGATCGCCCTGGAACTCAACGATTTACTATTAGAACAAGCCGCTAAATTGCCTCTGCACTTAGAAGTAGTGGGCATGACTGATACCGGGCCGCAGCGCTCCCAAAATGAAGACAGTTGCTATCCGACTGCTGCTGATTTTCAATCTAGCAAAACTTCAGGGAACGACAAATTAATTCCTTACTTGACAATGGTTTGCGACGGGGTTGGAGGCCACGAAGGAGGAGAAGTTGCCAGTCAATTAGCCGTGCAGTCCCTGAAAGCTTTAATCCAAAATTTGCTCGCAGAAATTGCTGAACAAGAAGAGTTGATGACGCCAGCAATGGTCATCAAGCAACTCGAAGAAATAGTCAGAGTTGTGAATAATGTGATTTCCGCTCAAAATAACGAGCAGGGAAAAGAGTTGCGACAGCGGATGGGGACGACTTTGGTGATGGCCCTCCAGTTGCCTCAAAAAGTGAAAATTTCCGAGGACTTGCCCTCGAATAACAGTCATGAACTTTATTTAGTCAATGTTGGAGACAGCCGCGCTTATTGGATTGGCAAAAATTACTGTCACCGGCTGACTGTGGACGACGACGTAGCCTCAAGGGAAGTCCAGCTAGGACATTGTTTATACTGGGAGACTCAACTGCGAGCCGATGCCGGAGCTCTGACTCAAGCTTTGGGAACGCGGGACGGCGATTTCCTGCGCCCGACGATTCACCGATTTATTGTCGAAGAGGAAGGCTTACTGCTGCTGTGTTCCGACGGTTTGAGCGACAACGACTGGGTAGAGAAATCTTGGGAGAATTACGGCCCAGAGGTGCTCGATGGCAAAATGTCTTTGGAAGCCGCAGTTCAGTCTTGGATTCGTCTCGCCAACGAGAAAAACGGTTATGACAACACCTCTGTGGTGGTGACTCACTGTCGGATGTCGCCGGAGAGATTGGTACTGTTTGATCCGGCGGTGGCCTCAGCGCCGGTGTCAGCGCCGGTGTCAGCTTCGGTGTCGCTGCCGCCGTCCCTCCCGGCCTCCCTCAAGAAGTCGGGGAGGATTCCAGAATCTCAGCTTTCAGAATCGTCCAAACAGTTGTTGTACCCCGAAACTTCCCCCGCCCCGGAACACGTTCAAAAACGGCGATCCAAGCTGCCGCTGGCCCTACTGGGGCTGTTGGGGCTGATATTAGCCGGCGGCGGTTTAGGTTTGTGGGTGCAAAGCCTCCAAAGCCCCCAGGCCGAACCCGCACAACTTCCGCCACCGCCGGAAACTTCCGCCCCAAGTCCTTCGGAGAGTCCCTCGCCCGGGGCCGAGAGTCCCTCGCCGTCGCCAGAATCAACTCCTTCGGAGAGTCCCTCGTCCGGGGCCGAGAGTCCGTCGCCGTCGCCCGCATCGACTCCTGCGGAAATTCCCTTGCCCGAAGAAGCGACAACTCCTTCGCCATCACCGCAGTAAGGGAGATTGAATTAAGCAGAACCTTTCATAAAATGCAGATACTTTCTGGCGGCACGGCAACTCGAACGCTGTCGCCGACTTGGTATCGCTGCAAGTCATCTCTGTGCAAGTTTTGTCGGCGAAGGGCGATCGAACTTTTAGCAGTCAATCGCACCGTATAGCGCGTGTCAGTGCCAATATAAATAGCCTCTTCTACTATTCCCGGCCAGCTATTTTCAGCGTCATAATTAGCCGGATAAATAGCAGCTTTTTCGGGCCGTAGCACCAGGGTGACAACTTTCCCACTGGGCATATCTTCTGCTGTCGCAACTAACACGGCTAACTGCTGGTCAAGCAACACGATTATTTGACCGTTTTGCTTTTCTACTACTCGACCACTTAAAAAATTGCTGTCCCCAATAAAATCAGCAACAAACCGCGTTTTAGGATATTCATAAATATCAACAGGCGTCCCGACTTGTTGCAGTTTTCCTCCATCCATCACTGCAATTCTGTCCGACATAGTTAGCGCTTCTTCTTGGTCGTGAGTTACATAAATAAACGTAATTCCCAATTTGCGCTGCATTTTTTTTAATTCTAACTGCATCTCTTTACGCAATTTTAAATCCAGCGCTCCTAAAGGTTCATCCAACAGCAAAACAGACGGCTGTTTGACTAATGCTCTTGCTAGCGCTACTCGCTGCTGCTGTCCCCCTGACAGTTGGCGGGGATAGCGTTTTTCTACCTCGGTTAACTGTACTAATGCTAAGGCTTCAGCAACGCGATCGCGAATTATTTTGTGAGGTAAATTCTCCATTTCCAACCCAAAAGCGGCATTTTGTGCTACTGTCATGTGCGGAAATAAAGCATAGTTTTGAAATACCGTATTTACTGGGCGGTGAAATGGCGGGCGATTTTGCATCGGTTGGCCGTGAATGTAAATTTCGCCCGCTGTGGGAATTTCAAAACCGGCAATCATTCGCAAGGTTGTAGTTTTGCCGCAGCCGGAAGGGCCGAGTAAAGAAAAGAATTCTCGATCGTAAATTTGCAGGTTGATGTTGTCTACAGCTAAGAAATCTTGACTGCGGACACTTTTAAATACTTTGGAAACTTCTAAAACTTCGACAGCGTGCATTGTATTAGTATGTATTAGTTATGAGTAATAAAAATCTGAAGTCAATTCCGGTTAAATAACATAAATTATCTAGGGGCTGGTTCATCAAAATCTCTAATACAAAATAAAAATTTAAGTAAACCCGCCCCGGCAGGAACCTGTGTTATATCTACTTTCCAGCCCCTGCTTTAACTTCCGTCCAAGCTCGATCGTACAATGCAGTTGCTTTCCCGACATCCTGCAATAATTTCATTTTGCCAAACACCTCAGCAGGTGGGTAAATTTGAGGATTTTTCAAATCATTCGGGTCGATTAAACCTTGAGCAATTGCTGCTTTGTTGGGAGATCCGAAGTGCGTAAAATTAGAAATTTTCGCGCCTACTTCTGGCTGCAAAATAAAGTTAATAAATTTCTCCGCTAACTCTTTATGGGGCGCACCTTGGGGAATTGCCATGTTGTCAGAAAAGATAATTGTTCCTTCTTTGGGAATAGCGTAGCGGAGATTGGGATTTTCTTTCATAACTTGAAAAACATCGCCACTCCATTCCATCGTCAGATTTACTTCTCCTTGATCGAGCAGGTTTTGCCCGGTGTCGGGGACAAAAGCGGCAATAATATTTTTACTTTTAATCAGCAAATCGCGGGCTTTGTTAATCTCTTCGGGATTGGTGGTATTGGGGTCAAATCCTAAATACATTAAAACTCCTGCAAATGTGTATCTCGCATCATCTTGCCACGCGACTTTTCCGGTATATTTAGAATCGAACATCGCCGCCCAACTGTTGATATCGCCCTTGGTTGCTTTCACGTTGTAGCCAATTCCCATCGTTCCCCACTGGTAGGGCAGGGAATATTTATTACCGGGGTCAAAAGCTTGATTGATAAACTTAGGTTCTAGGTTTTTTTGGTTGGGAATATTGTTTAAATTTAGAGGCTCAATTAAATTTTCTGCGATCATGATTTTCACCATGTAATCGGCGGGAAATATTAAGTCGTAACCGGGGTTTCCCTGTTTGAGTTTGGCATAGAGTGCGTCGCTGTTCTCGAAAGTGTCGTATTGAATTTTAACATTGTTCTCTTTCTCGAATTGGGCGATCGTTTCTGGGGCGATATAACTTGCATAATTGTAAATGCTCAGCAGTTGCTGCTGGTTGCCACCTGTGCGGCTACAGCCGAAAGCCACCGTTGCACTCATCACAAACAAAAGTAGGAAAGTCAGGAAGCGTTTCATAGGTTGTGTTAGTTGCAGACGAGAATAATTATGACACAAAAAGCAATTATTTTAATTTTTTTGAAGTTTGAGCGATGATAAAACTAGCAATAAGGAAGCCAACAACATCAAAGTTGAAATGGCATTAATTGCGGGCGTGACAGCAAATTTTATCATGCCGTAAACAAATAGTGGCAGCGTCACCGAACCGACGCCGGTGGTAAAGAATGTCACGACAAAATCGTCCAGCGACAGAGTAAAAGCCAGGAGTGCCGCGCTGAAAATAGCGGGCCAAATTAGAGGGAGAGTGATGCGCCAAAAAGTCCGCCATTCGTTAGCGCCTAAGTCAAAAGCTGCTTGTTCTAATATCGGATCGAGTTCCGCCAGACGCGCCCTGACAGTAATAGTCACAAAGGAAATATTAAAGACAATGTGACCGATAATTACGGTAGGTAAGCCGAGGTTGAGGCGAATTCCCGTGAGATTTTCTACGATCCGAAATACTAGGGTAAAGAAAACTAGCAGCGAAATGCCGATCGTAATTTCGGGCATGATAATCGGCAAAAACAGTAAAGCTTCTACTGCTTTGCGTCCTGGGAAATGAAAGCGTTCGAGTGCTAAGGCGAGCATGGTACCAAAAATTGTCGCTAACACAGTCGAAATAGCTGCAATTAGCAAGCTGTTGTTGAGTGCAGTCAAGATTCCGGCGCTGCTGCTGCTAGCAATTCCTAGCTGTGTTCCGAGTCCGAGTGTACCTGCACCGCCGAATAAACTGCGATACCAGTCAAGGGTAAAACCGCGCCAAACGGCATTGAATCGGGAGGCGTTAAAGGAGTAAATAATTAAGATGAGAATTGGCAAGTAAAGAAAGGCAAATGCTAGTGCAGCTTGTACCCAAAGCCACTTTTTGCCGATCGCCCGCACGAGTAAATCTAGTTTGGTTTTTGTCATTAGTCAGTAGTCATTAATCATTAGCGCATCTTAACCTAAACGCAGGGTGCAACGATTCGTGTATACCTTACCTTATTAAGTTTCGTCAGACACGCGGAAGTAAATTAACACAGGAATCAATATGATTACCGTCAACAGCATAGAAAGCGCCGATCCAAAAGGCCAGTCGCGAGCTTTCATAAACTGATTTTGAATCAAATTTCCCACCATAACTGTTTTAGAACCGCCCAATATATCCGGTGTAATGAAAGCGCCGACTGCGGGAACAAAAACCAGAATCGAACCTGCCACAATGCCACGGCTTGTTAATGGTAAAAATACGCGCCAAAAAGTACGAATGTCATTTGCCCCTAAATCGTGAGCGGCTTCTACCAATGAAAAATTGAAGCGTTCTATGCTAGAATATAAAGGCAGAACCATGAAAGGTAAATAGCCGTAAATAAGACCGAGCGCCACTGCGAAAGGCGTAAAAAGCAAGTTTAACGGTTCGCTAATAATTTGCAAGCTTTGCAAGGCTGTGTTAACTACTCCTTCGCTACGCAGGAGTATTATCCAGGCGTAGGTTCTCACTAAAAAGTTAGTCCAAAATGGAATAATTACCAGCAAAAGCAAAGCATTGCGCCAGCGGGGAGAACGGGTGGCGATGAAGAATGCCAGGGGATAGCCAACTAACAAGCAAGCGGCGGTTGTCAGAAAAGCCAGCCAGAGCGATCGCCCAATTACTCCTAAGAAAAGTCCGCTGAACAAACGCTGGTAGTTGCTGAGAGTAAATATCCAAGTAACGCCGCCGTAAGTACCGCGTTCTAAGAAACTGTACAAAAGTACAATTAGCACTGGCAAAATGAAGAAAACCATCAGCCATGCGGTAGCGGGAAATAAGAGCAGCAACAGGTTAGTCTGCTGGCGGTTTTTGACACTCATTATTTACTCAAGGGAAATTTAGCACCTAATTCAACACATTTTATATCAAATCCGGATTTTATGAATTATGTCATCATTAATAAATTATCCAGAGGTACGCAATGTCAGCAGAATCGTCAACCCCAAAAATAGTCGTCGTCGGTGCAGGATGGGCAGGTTTAGGCGCTACCTATCACCTAGCGCAGCAAGGCTATGATGTCACCCTGCTAGAAGCTGGCCCCTATCCGGGTGGCTTAGTTGCAGGGTGGAAAACCGCCGGCGGGCGTTCCGTAGAAGCAGGCATTCATGGCTTCTGGTACCCTTACAAAAATATCTTTTCCTTAGTCAAGGAATTAGGACTCAATCCCTTCACACCTTGGACTCGTTCTTGTCAGTATTCACCAGCAGGATTGGAAGTAGAATCGCCGATTTTTCAGGACGAACTGCGACTTCCCACACCGTTAGGAACCTTTCTTTACACGCGATTTAAAAGGCTGCCATTAGTCGATCGGCTTTCAGCCTTGCCCTTACTCTACGCCGTCCTAGATTTCGACAATTCCGACGAAGCTTGGCGCAGGTACGATCGCGTCACAGCCCGCGAACTATTCAAACAGTTCGGCGTTTCTGCAAGATTGTACAGGGATGCTTTTGAGCCGATGTTGTTAGTAGGCTTATTTGCACCCGGAGAACAATGTTCTGCTGCCGCAGCTTTAGGAATGCTTTATTATTTCATATTAGCACACCAACCGGATTTTGATGTAGTTTGGTGTCGCGGAACTGTGGGAGAAAAAATCTTTCGCCCCTGGGTCGATATCCTGGAAAAACTAGGCGCAAAAGTATTGACACAGCAGCGAGTTACTGACTTAATAGTTGACAGCAACAACCGAGCAACAGGCGTTGTTTGCGGCGAAAAAACCTTCGAGGCAGATGCAGTTATTTTTGCAGTTGGCGTCACGGGAATGCAAAAAATTATCAGCAGCAGCCCAGCTTTGCAAAGTCGCCAAGAGTTTCGGGACGCGATGAATTTGGGTGCAGTTGACGTGTTAGCTGTTCGCCTGTGGTTTGACCGAAAAATTGACATTCCATTGCCTTCTAATGCCTGTTTTGGATTTAGTTCAACTACAGGTTGGACGTTTTTTGATTTGAATGCTTTGCACGACGAATTTCGAGACGAACCCGGAACAGTTGTCGAAGCTGACTTTTATCACGCCAATCAATTAATTCCCCTGAAAGATGAGGAAATTGTTTCCTTAGTTCAGCGCGATTTAGCGACTTGCATTCCGGCTTTTCGGGAGGCAAAAGTAATCGACAGCAGCGCGATTAGGCTGTCGCGGGCGGTGACGCATTTTGCCCCTGGCAGCTATCAGTATTTGTTGCCGGCAGTAACAAGTTATGATAATGTATTCATGAGCGGCGATTGGGTTGTGACCCGTCACGGTTCTTGGTCGCAGGAAAAGGCTTATGTTACTGGTTTGGAGGCGGCAAATTTGGTAATTTCGCGTTTTGGACTTGGGAACAAAGCGACAATTATTCCCGTGGAAGCTGACGAACCGCACATTCAAATCGGGAGAAAGATTAATCAGTTTACTCGCAGTTTGACTAAAACCTTCATTCCTGATTTTTGGCTGCCATAATTTTTAGTCATTGGTCATTGGTCATTAGTTAATAGTTAGCGGTAAGGTGCGTCCTACTACTGCTTTGTGTAATAGTATGTCATAGCTCACCATATGGGCTAATGACTAATGACTACTAACTACTGACTAATGACTATCGCCAATAAGGCCGACCCTTCCAAAAAACTCCCACCGTAACTCCGATTAGTGCAGCTTCCGATACACTTGCTAATAATGGAGGTATGGGTAGGAATGACTTTAACACCAAACCCAAGAATACGCACAAAACTAAAACCCACAAACTACTTCGGTTGAGCAAAAATTGTTGTTGCCAATACTCTAAAAAGTACACTGCTAAAGCTCCCATTCCCACTGCTGCTGCAAAAGGTATCAATATCCCGAGGGAGGAACCGTAGAGAAGCGTCACCCCGTTGCGGATTGCCCGCGATTGCGTGAAACCCCAGGCTAAAAATAGCTCCACTCCAATCACGATGCAGTTGACGAGGGCGGCCATTTGCAGCATTTCTCGCCAAGGTAAAAGTTTTAAGCGCCGCAGAAAATTACTCACGATCGGCAGATTAGGTAGGTTGCTTTGATTTTATAACAGTTTTGCGCTGGCGATCGACCTTTGATTACAATTTGTGAAGTAAAATAAAGATATAGGGCAGTCTCTTGACAAATTAACCCAGAGCATCTGCCTGCTAGTTGTTGGAACCGTGAAAGGAAAAAAGTTATGGTGGAGAACACTGTCGATTGTGCTGTAGCTTGCGTCAATGGCTGCGTTCTGGGCGACAAGTGCCCGAAGCGGGAATACGCAGAAGCAACGTCCAACTTTATTGAAAATACTTCTCTGGATAAAATGCTAGAAATAGCAGAGGAAGCGGTGAGAAGGAAACGGACGGAACCCCCGAAATGGATAATTCCTGATTTTCCCGAATAGAATTAGCCTCCTAATTAAAAAGCGATCGCCCGTTGCAAAAGGGCGATCGCTTTTTGTATTCCCAATGAAATAGCCGAGCGGAAGCAATATATTTCCTGGGAGAGAAGCTAAAAGCTTAAATAGCAATTATCATACTACTTAATTATAGCCAATGGCAATTAATAAAAACAATTCAGCTAAAGCCTAATTTGGATATTTTTAATTTAATTAAGTTCAAAAACAAACAGGAGCAAGTATCGTGGCACAGCAAAAAAAAGGCAACGCAAAAAAAACAACTGAACGCGATAATTTGGGCGAATTGCCTCAAGAAATTACCGAATCTTACGGTACCGGCGTCATCGATCAACCGGGATTGAGCCAAGACGACATAACAACCCTGCAGGACAGCAGTTCGGACTACTCTTCCACCAGTGCCCAAATCGGCGGCGAGGATGGCGATCCTGCTGCGGAACAAGAAAGTGCCACTGGCGAGCAATCGGTGGGCGGAACCGCGCCTACTCCAGACCTGGATATGGTTGACGAACTGGGAGCGGCTGCGGGCATAGAGATGGCGGATGGCGCTATTTTGAACACAACAAATATGCTTGAACATCGAGATGAAAGTCGCTGGGAATTAGACCCTAGTTCTGCGGAAGATTATCAGGAACGACCGGATTTCTAAGTCTATTTTTTACTCAAAAAATAGGTATTATAATAGGAGCGGGTTCACCAGTATTTATTTATACTTTTCGGCCAAGTATTTGTAAATCCGCCCCTCATGACTTTTGCTCTCGCAACACGTATCCAACTCCCTGAGCAGTATGCAGCAGGCGTTTTGAGTTCCTTGCTTCTAACTTAATCCGTAACGCACGAATATACACTTCAATAATGTTTGACTCGCTCATAAAATCGTAACCCCAGACTTTTTCTAGAATTCGGTCGCTGCTAATCACTTGACGGGGATTTCGTAGCAGAAATTATAACAAATGAAACTTTTTGGCAGTGAGTTCAATTAGTTGACTGCCTCGATAAACTTCAGGGGTTAAACCGTTCCAAATTAGGTCTTCAAATTATAACTTGTCCGGGTCATTTGGTTGAGTTCGGCGCAGACGTGATTTCACTCCTGCTAGGAGTTATTCAATACTGAAAGGCTAGTAACATATAGGCTCAAAGTGATGCAGGGAATTAGTGGCTAACCGACACTGACATTATAGCGAGCAGTTTTCATTTGCCTGAGAACAAGGTAATTGTAATTGCTCTTGCGTAATTCAGAAAGCTGTACCTCACACAATAGACAACTGCTATATCTTCTTATTGCTCAAAATTTCTGGTGAATTACCCCTCATAAAGCGTGTTTGTATTCAGGACTTTAGCCCTCTCTATGCGTTTGAATAATCGCTATTAGTCCTGACTACAAACTTACTATAATTAGATCACCGGGTATGATATTATGTATAGCAAAAACAGGGTTAATGAAGCCAACCCTCCTCAACAAAAAGGTGCTGTATGGAATTTAAAGATTTTCTGGCCTTGCTGCATCCTATTTTAGCTGTAGCGATTGTTTTTCCTATGCTTGGTGTTGTTCTGAATATGGCGTGGCAAACTATGCAGCGTCGCAAGCAAATTGCGATCGACACCAAGAGCAAAATTCCACCTGTAGTCGGTTCAGAACACGTCAAAGCAGGTCGAATTCTGTCAGGTTCTGTGGTAGGAGTGACGTTGTTGGGTCTAGCCTACCCGATTTTTGAGCATATTTGGAGCAAGGATGTTTGGAGCAAAAACTCGTTTCAGGTCATTTTCATTGTGCTGATGTTTGTTGCTACGATCGCCTCTTTGGTCATGCTATATCGAGCTACACCCGCTTTATGGCGCGGCATATTTGCCACCCTAACAGGTACTGGTTTGGTGATTCTTGGCACTCAAGATGGCGTTTATCGGCTAACTAATGAATGGTATTGGTCTCACTACTACATTGGCCTCACCGCTGCCCTAATTATGGTTTTCTCCCTTGCCATCATTCAAGACATTTACAAAGACCGCTCAAATCGCTGGCGCACTATCCATGTAATCTTGAACTCGATCGCTGTGCTGCTCTTTCTGGGACAGGGAATGACCGGAACCAGGGATTTATTGCAAATTCCTCTGAACTGGCAGAAACCCTATATTTATAGCTGTGATTTCGCCAATAAGACCTGCCCAAAGCCGTGAGCGATCGCATTACTTCGAGATTCCAGCCTAAAATTAGTAGAAATTAGAGCAATAAACCCGGTTTCTGAATGTAATAAAGTCCTAGGAGAAACAGGAGTGAGAACGAGAAACCGAGTTTATGATGCCCCGATTGCGTCCGCCCTAATCAGTCACCAATCTTAATCATTGCGAGCCAAACCCTGAAGACTAACTTGCAAAATCGACAAACCCAAAATTAGCAAAAACAAAACCAGCCCGATCGTACAAGCATAGCCAATTTCCAAATCCTTAAAAGCCCGTTCGTACAGATAATAAACAACAGTCTTAGAACTATTGCGAGGCCCGCCCTGAGTCATAATATAAACTTCTTCAAAAACCTTAGTAGCAGAAATCGCCGAAATCACCGCAACTAAAACTAAATAAGGCTTCATCAGCGGCACAGTAATATCCCAGTGCTTTCCCAAACCATCAGAACCATCAATAGCAGCCGCCTCATAAAGTTCTGCCGGAATAGCTTGCAGCCCTGCTAAATAAATCACCATGTAATAGCCCAATCCTTTCCAGATAGTAACTGCCATGACGCTAAAGATTGCTAACTTCGGATTAGCCAGCCAAGAAACAGGAGGTAAACCCAACAATTCCCCCAACTGATTCAGCAGTCCAGTCTCAGCAAACAGCCACTTCCAAGCAATTCCGGCGACAACCATTGAAATCACCGCTGGCGTGTAGTATGCGGCTCGAAACCAGTTCATCCCCTTAAGCTTTTGGTTGCACAAAATCGCCATTCCCAACGGCACAACAACCAATACAGGCACAACGCAGGTGAGATACAGCAGCGTATTCGTCAAAGTTTGCCAAAATGTGCGATCGCCCCACAACCTGTAAAAATTCTTCAACCCCACCCACTGCGGCATTTGAGTTAAATCATATTCGTAATTAGTAAAACTCAAATAAAAAGCTTGCACCGCCGGCCACAAAACAGTCAAACTCAAAATAAACAAAGCCGGAAGTAAAAACAAATAAGGCGTCAAATAGCGTCGGGAAAAAGTCACAGACATAAATTAGTTATTAGTTATTGGTTATTAGTTATTGGTGATTGTTTTACTCATCATACCAAATCCCGTTACATCGGAATGATTAAACCGCGAAGACGCGAAGAGTACGAAGGAAGAACTGTATCTTTCTCTTTCTCTTCCTTCGCGTCCTTTGCGTCTTCGCGGTTCATTTAATCTTACTCAATATTGGTTATCACATAGCATTTCTCAAATAAGTGAGGTATGCTGGCCGGCGAGAGCCTTTTTCTCAATTAGCAATTACCAATTACCAATCACCAAGCGTACCTCATTTTACTAAGAAGTGCGATATGTTATTTAACTCCAGAAAACAAAGCCTGCCAGTCTCCGGGAGGACTGCCATTTTCCCCCTCTTTCACCTCAAAAGTAACGTTGCAAGCTTGAGGTTGTTCCAAAGCCTCCACGCACAATTCTGCTATATCTTCCCGACTGACTTTGCCCCTAATATTGTCTCCTTGCTCAAATATTAAAGCTTTGCCTCCCGGTTCTTCAGTCAAAGCGCAAGGTCTGACCACAGTATAAGGTATGCCGCTCGATCGCACACAATCTTCCCCTTTCAACTTCCAAGTCAAAATCCCCCCCAACATATCATTCATCCTGACAGCAGGCGGTTCTTCTTCCAAGTTAATTCCAGGGCGGCCCGGGCGGGTAACTCCTGCCGAACTCACCATCACAAATCGCGGCAAAGTCGGTCGCCCATAAGCTTTAACAGATTCTAACTCCAGTTGAAAAATACCCGGTGTAAATTTCGGGTTTAGCGCGCCGTCATATTCAAACTTGCTCAACATTAACTGAAAAGAAAAAATACTGCTGCCATCAAATTTAGAGCCATCCTTAACAGTTTTGGCGCGGAATACTGGAATTAACTCATCAAAAGGAACGGTGATAGTAATCCAGGTATTGTAAACAGTATCAAACGAATAGCAATAGCCAATTCCATCCCATTTAGCTTCGTTGCGAACAATCAATTTGTAGCGCTTGCCGTCCCCTTTGACGCGCAGGTGGAGGCCGCTAAATCCTGTGAGATTGAGCGGAGGATCGAAGTTGCGGGTACGCACCGAAGCAAAGCCGCCCGAGTTGGCAGTAGAAACATTGCCTGTGAATATAGCTGTATTGTCTGTGAGTACGATCGAACTTTCGCTAGTGCCGCCCATCACGATGTCGTCCAGGGCACCCCAAGTTTCTTTTAAATCTTGGCTTGGTTTTGTGAAGTCAAAAATTGTTTTGTCGCCTGCTTGAATTAGCTGACGGCGAACAGCTTGGACTAAATTATTAAGGCCTTTGTATTCGACTATTTCGGGAACATCCACAACTTCCGGCATATAAAATTTGATGCCTTGATAGTATTTTTCCCTGCTTGGGGTGTCTCCTTCTACTGGTTGAACTTTGGTGCCGGTGCAGCAGATAACTGCTTCCACGCCCTCGGTTACTAGCGGTGTTAGCGTCTCTGGCAGAGTGATATCTCCTTCGACTAATTCGACATTTTTGTCGAGAATTTCTGTTGCTCTTTTAGCATCTCTGACGAGGCAGCGTACTTTATATCCCCGCTGTTGTAGCCGCTTGACAACTCGCTTCCCGACGCCGCCGGTGGCACCGGCTACCAGTATCAGTTTGGGTTGGTCTTTTTTAGTTTTGCTGCTGCTTCCAAAGAGTTGTTGCAGCCAGCTAATGCTGCCAATGAAGGGAATGACGCCGAAATAAGCCAAGGTTTTGAGAAACCGGCCGGCATCCCATTGGGCGGTTTTTTTTTCAGTCATACTAGCTTCCTCTGAATTGGCTCAAATCTACTTAGCTGCTTTTGTATTTTAATCGAATTTTCGATTTTTGAATTTGGGCGATTCCCTACCATTCGGCATAGATTCGCTAGCGCGGACTTTTTTCACTTCACAATGGGTTTAGGATGAGTTTGGCTCAAGGGAATCTCAATAATCAACTCGCTTCCCTCTCCGGGGGCTGAAATGCAAGTCAATTTGCCACCGTGTTGTTCAACCGCAATTTCGTGGCTAATCGCCAAACCTATCCCCGCACCTTTGCCCACCTGTTTTGTGGTAAAAAACGGCTCAAAAATTTTATGGCGAACTTTTTCTTCCATGCCCCAACCGTTGTCCTTGATCCGAACTGCTACGGCTTTTTCTCCGGGACCAAGTTCAGTCACAATCCGAATTTGTCCGTACTTAACTGGCTCTTCTTTGTTCCCGCCGTGCGACGATAAATTATTGTTGACAAAGGCATCTTCGAGAGCATCAATTGCATTTGCCAGTACATTCATAAATACTTGGTTGATTTGAACTGCGTAACACTCAACCAAAGGCAGACAGCCATATTCTTTGATGAGATGAATTGCGGGGCGATCGGGCTTCGGTTTGAGTCGGTTGCTCAAAATCAACAAAGCGCTGTCCAATCCGTCGTGAATGTCAACTGGTTTAATCTCTGCTTCGTCAATTCTAGAGAAATTTCGCAGCGACTGAACTATCTCGCGGATGCGGTTAGCTCCTACTTTCATTGAACCCAGCAACTTCGGTAAGTCTTCAACTATAAACTCTAATTCTGCTATTTCTATTTGTGCTTGAATTTCGGGCGAAGGCGACGGATAGTGCTGCTCGTAAAGCTGCAATAAATTAATCATTTTTTGACTGTATTCGTTGGCATAGCTAAGATTGCCGTAGATGAAGTTAATCGGGTTAGTGACTTCATAAGCTACCGCCGCCACCAACTGTCCCAAACTTGACATTCTTTCGCTTTGCACCAATTGAGTTTGCGCCCGCTTAAGCTCGGACATCGCTGTTTTTAAATTAGCACTTTTTTCCCGTTCTCTGGCGACTGATGCTTCTAGTGCGGTATTTAATTTTTCGAGTTTATCGACTTGGCACAGCACTATATTAATCATTGCTTTTTTCAGTTCCAATGCAGCGTCTATTTCGCATTGTTTCCAAGGCAACGATTTGTACCTCACATTTTCTTTCCACAGCTCGAAGGATTTCCGAGGAGACAGTCGAGGGTTGCCATCTTCATCGGTTTCAAGTGGTTTGTTGGGGTTTCCCGCCCAATTTACGGTCTTAATTACTTCGGGGCGAAACCACAAAACGTATATTTTCTGAGTCGGCGATATTGCTATAGCTAAACAGCCGCTGGCCGTGTCTTTAAATTCCTCAGCTTCTGGATAGAATGTGGTGAGCGAGTCTGTATAAAAAATTTCTTTATTTAAATGCTCTTGCACCCAATTAGTTAAGTATTTGAGCGCTTCTCCTTGAGGTGTTTGCCCTACTTGATAGCAATTGTCTCCAAATATTATTGCGGCTCCCTGGGCGTTGACTGCTTCTAGCAAATTATGCTGACATTTAACTAACACTTCTGACAAGTTTTCGGAGGTGGATATGTCTTCAAAAATCTTGGTTTGAATGGATTTCAAGTGTAGTTTGTAGTCGTAGTCTTCGTTTCCTTCTTTTGATTGCAGTTCTAAGGACATTACTTGCCCGATAAATTCGCAGGCGGCGCGCAATTCATAGTTGAGGTATTTTGGTGTATAATTGTGGCAAGCAATTAATCCCCACAGTTTTTTATCTTTGATTAACGAGATTGACATCGAAGCTGCAACGCCCATATTTTGCAGGTATTCTATGTGAATGGGAGAAACGCTTCTCAACACGCTGAAACTGAGGTTTCGGGGCTGGGTGGTAACAGCATTGTTTCCTGACACAAGGGGGACGGGTTGATAATTAATATCTGGGATTAACCTCAGCCAATTTAACGTATACAGTTGTCGGGCTTGTTTGGGGATATCTGAACTGGGGTAGTTTAATCCTAAGAAAGCACTCAGCATTTCTGCTTTGTCTTCAGCGATCACAGCGCCGTTCCCTTCGTGGTCAAATTGATAGACCATCACTCTATCAAAACCCGATATTTTTCTGACTTCTTCTACAGTTATTTGAGATAATTCCTTGAGATTTTGGGCGCTTTGAATTTTGCTGACAGTGGCTCTCACTGAATGATAAAAACTAAAAACAGAAAGATTTTCTGGGCTTGTGGCTAATTCCAACTCGACCATCAATACTTCTTCTACTCGGTGGAGGATGCAGTCAAATTCTAAATATTTACCTTTGTTGATGACCGAGAGTTTAATGGGATTAACGGTTTTTAAGTTTTCATTACACAAACAAAGCTTGAGTTTTTTTAGTTGAACTCGATTGAAGAATAAGCTCAAATTTCGACCGATCGCACTTTCGGGATCTACTCCTAACAAATCTTGCGTATTTTTGCTGACTTGCAGTATTTCTAGTTCAGGTTCTCGTACAACAAGTAGCACTCCGTGTGGCTGAATGTGCCCCGATATATGAATAGGTTCTCTGTCGCAGTTGGTCAAGTCAACTTCTTCAAGTGCGGGAATTGTGATTTGTTGATCCATTTTCTTTATCTTCCGCTGTAAAGTTTCTAAATGGTGCTATTGATTTTATATACGAGATTAAATTAGCTTTTCCCTAAAAATATCATATTGTTCGATCGCCTAACAGCTTGAGCCCTTGATGGAAGCTGACCATCAATCATCCGATAATCAGCGAGTCCAAAATGATTGAGTCGAAAATTAGCCTACCGTTGTGTTGCTGCTTCACCTGCGCGGGCATTCTAGATATTTAACGGACTTGGAGCTTCTATAGGTTCGCTCCCAGATGTTAATTATGGCAGCAATTGTTGTCATTCTTCAAGTCTGTTTAATATTTTTTCACATATATTAAATTTGTGGTATAATTTTGCCAGCATAACAAGGGGGAGAAAACTGTGCCTTCAGACCGGCCTACTTACTGAAATATTAAGTTAAAGTAAGGGTGACAAGCTCTGAAAGTCAAGTCACGCTAAGCTCTTTAAGTATACCCAACAGGCCCGACAATTAGACTGATGATCGACTTCAATACAGTTATCGAGTTTTCTCATACCCACTGCATAGCTATCTGTGCCTTTTTAGTTCCGGCAAACTTGCTGACTACTTTGCAGACAGTGATTTTGACAGGAATAAACCGACCTCGAATGCAAATTTGGGCGTCTGTAATGGTCGCCAGCCTTTGGGCTACAGCAATGATATTTCACGTTTTTAGCTGGTTCGCGATCGGGGTAGTAATGCCTCCGACATACATCTTGTTAGTGATGGGAATCACTTGTCTGACAATCAATGTCTGGGCGATCGCTCATCCTGCAAGCATGATGCAATTAATTCGAGTTGCGGTATCAGTTTTTACGGGAGCTTTCAGAAGGAAGAAGGATTTAGTTCTCTAGAAACTAAAAAAAATGGCAGGGGTTAATGTGAAAGGTTTGAGGGAAAATATTGGTTTCAGAAGAAAGTTGTTCTGGTGCCAAATCGTACTTCCCAAGGCTGAGTTTTCAGCGGTTATTCCGGTTCGCGATCGCGACAATCTTCTGTTTCCGGGCCGCGGGGATGGATCGTGCAGTTGAGGAGGTAGCCGCCGTCGCTTCTGCCGTAATAGTAGCGACATCCGACGCAAATTGCGGGAGGTTCGATCGCACTTTGGTAAACCGGATAATCCGCAGTCGCCAGCAGCGAAAAGTCGCGCTGCGTCTGAACAGTCCCGATAATAGCGCCGGAGAGTTCGACACCTTGGCGGATGTTTTCGATCCTAGTGTAAGGCGGTAGGTAAATGTCAATACAAAGGCGTATGCCCTGGCTATCCTGCTCGTGGCGGGTAATAGTGCCTCCCAGCAAACCGACGCGCGAAGCAATAGCCGAGGAAAATTCGCTCAGGGAGGTGCAGTAACCGGAGAAAACGTGAATATGTTCGTCCGTAGTAGCTCTCACAGTCAGGCGAGTGGGAATTCGCAATCTCAGGTAAGCGTCGAGTTCGTCAAAAACCGGTTCGGCGAGGGAGAGCATTTGGTTTGCGTCTTCGTGGTTGAGCCCAAAACCCTTAGAAACCTTGGACACGAGGGCTACTAAAATATCAAAAACTTCGGTTAAGAGCGATTGTAGCCTGCTATCAATGGCGATCGGACATTCTCTGAGCAGTTTTAAATAATCCTCCAAACGATGAGCAATGCGCTGAATGCTGCTAAATCCAAGCATAGCTGCTCCCCCCTTAATCGAGTGCGAGGCTCGGATGAGCTGGTGTATTCTTTGGGGAGCTGGCACGGTATTTTGCAGATCTGGCAAGCCTTGTTCGATAATTTGGATCTGTTCTGTGGCTTCTTCGATAAAGTAGCCGATGATCCGCTGTAGTTGTTCTGGCAGCATAATTTTATTCTCCGAAAGGCACCCGAGTATCATTAGTCATTAGTGATTAGTCAGACATTTGATAGTTTGGAACCAACATTTAAGCGACGAGTTATTTTTGTTTTTAAGCCCTAATCTGTTTTATTCTGACTCACGGCAACGGTAGTGGCAATGTTGAAAAATGTTAACTCTTAACTGTTGACAGTAATTTTTTTTGCTCCGACGGTAGCGGTTGCTACCCCCAACAGCAGCACCGCAGCACCTGCGAGTACCGCCGGCGCCGGCACTTCCCCAAACAGCAAATAACCCAACCAACTCGCCCCAACCGGTTCAAACAAGATGGCAAGAGTTACCAGAGTTGGGGAAATCTGCACTACGGCCCAGTTCAAAATGGTGTGGCCGACTAACTGAGGCAAAGCGGCCGTTAACAAAATATAAAAATATACAATGTCTGGGTAATTAGTATAAGTAGTGCCGAAGGCGAAGGGGAGAGGCAGCAGGACGATCGCAGCAACAGTATAGGCGATCGCGATATAGCCACCAATTCCCAGTCCCCGCCGCTGAGCTTCCCGCCCCAGCAGCAAATACAAGCTGACTGCCCAGGAACCAGCCAGAGCCAGGAAATCGCCAAGCAGTTGGCTGCTGCCAGCATCGGCTGCGCCCGCACTTCCCAGAGCGATCGCCATTCCCCCAGCAAGCGCTATAGTAATGCCAGCGATCGATATTTTGCTGAGTTTTTCCCCGAACCAGAAGCGCGACAACAGCGCTACCCACACAGGATTAGTGGTGACAAGAGCAGTCGAGGCGGCGATCGAAGTATAAGAAAGTGAGGTAATCCATAGCGCAAAATGCAGGGCGAGACACAAACCCGCAGCAGCAGCATAGCGCCGAGCTCCCGGTTGCAGGGCGTTCCACTGAATTTTCCGCCAAGCAGGAAGCAGAATTAAAGCAGATAAAGTCAGGCGAGAGGCCGCGAGTACCAGACTGAAACCCAAACCGCCCGCCCCTGCTGAAAAGTTAGCCAGCCGAATTAAGATTGAGGAAGTTGAGACGGCTAAAACGCCGATAATTAACACTAGGGCGATCGACCAATTAGGTGCTTGTTTCGGAAGATTCATTTTGGGGATAATTGGTAATTAGTAACTGCCTAAAGTAATATATACATAGCAATTTTTGCACAAATCTCAACTCTTCCTCTTCTCTTCTCCTCTCTTCCTTCGTGTCCTTCGCGCCTTCGCGGTTCGTTAAAAAAAAGCCCGTTACCGGAGCACAAAAAATTTCTATACTCAATAATTATTAATGTATAGCGCCTAAAATTACCTGACCTCTGTTATAGTTTCAATACCGCAAAAAACAAATTACCCACTTACAATTTATAACTATCTATGGCTCCTACAGTTTTGATTACAGGCGCTTCTCAAGGAAGCGGCAAAGCAACAGCAATTTTATTTGCAAGTAAAGGTTACGATGTAGTTATGGTAGCTCGCCAGCCAGAGAGATTGGCAGCAGCAGCGGCTCAAGTGCAGCGAGAAGGCACTTCGGCTGTCGCTATCCCGGGGGATGTTGGCGACAGTCAACAAGTGCGCGCGATCGTCCAAAAAGCCCTAGATGCCTGTGGCAACATCGATGTTTTGGTTAACAATGCTGGCATTTGTCTCACGGGGGCGATCGAGCACACTACCTCCGAAGACTGGCAGCAATTAATGAATACCAATTTTTGGGGATGCGTTAACACAATTCAAGAAATTTTGCCACATTTTTTGCAACGAAAAACAGGGACAATAGTCAATGTTGGTTCTATTGGTGGCAAAATGCCTTTGCCTCAAATGACTGCTTATTGTGCCAGCAAATATGCAGTAACGGGTTTAACAGAAAGTTTGCGATTGGAATTAGCGCCTCAAGGTATTCACGTTTGCGCCGTGCATCCGGGCCTGATTAACAGTGATTTTTTAGAAAGAGCTCAATTTCGCGATCGAGACGAACCGGGAGTCGAATTGCGCCGCCAGAAAATGAGCCAAATGCTAAAATCTGACTGGGCAACTCAGCCAGAAGATATTGCTAAAGCTATTTGGGATGCTGTGAAAAATCAGCGTGCAGAAGTTACCGTCGGCCCTGCTTTTTTGGCCTCGGAAGCTTATCGTTTGTTCCCCGGTTTGATGCAGTGGGCAATGGAAAAGGGCAAGTTGTGAGACTAATTGCTTATGAGTCATTAGTCATTAGTTATTAGTAAGGTGCGGACGGCGCACTTTACTAATTAAAGCAAAGAATTAGCATTAATAAAACGACCGTTTAAATCAGCTGGGGTCACATTCAAAACGGTACCCAACAAAGCATTAGTAAAACCGAATCTAATATTAGTAGCTTCCACACGGCCGTTGCCATCGGGATCGAGACTTCGCTGCGAGATGCCGCCCTTGGCTAACAAACTCGTTCCCCCGGTTATAGTTGCAGGATTTATCAGCAGCAGTCTCGGATCATTCAAGCTATAACTTACCTCTTCCAAGGAGATATTGCTGCTGGTAAATGCCACACTAATTCCAATCGAATCGCTAGACTTATCAAAATCCACAATTACCGCGTCCGAAACTTCAATTCCAACTAATCTGCTTCCCGCTTGATCGACTCGAAAAACAAAGACATCGCTCCCGCCACCACCTTGGTAAATATCCACATCTCTGTCGCCAATTAAAGTATCACTACCTTCACCGCCAACTAACAAATCAATACCTTGTCCACCGCGCAGCAAATCATTTCCCGCACCCCCATTAAGGAAATCGCTATTTCTATCTCCTGTCAAGAAATCGTCGCCCGTTTCTCCCAAAACATCGTCATCATCTTTGCCGGCGTAAATAGAATCATTCCCGACACCACCTAACAGACTGTCTTTACCATCGTTGCCGAAAATCCGTTCTGCATCTGACGAGCCCCTGACAGTATCATTGCCACCCAGCATCCAAAGTCCCCCAGAAAAACTAGCAAGTTGTCCTGGTGTAAGTGTAATATTTTCAGAAGAATTGTCTCCTACCAAACGAGAGATGCCTGAATTATCGGCCGTGAGTACCATAGTTGTAAACTTTGTGCGATGTGAGCGTGGATATTTTGCAATATTCTAAAGCTGAGTAGGGTACGCCAGAACACAGTTACTTCATCAGAGCGATCGAGCAATCGGTGGCGCACCCTACTACACAGCTCGATCGCTACATCTTGGCACAAGCCTGATGGAAATACCCTAGATTAAAATAAAAGTTAAAATTTGAGCCGATGCCAATTATCTTAGTTGAAGATTTGAGCAAAGTTTATCCGGTAGCGATTAAAGAACCGGGACTTAAAGGAACAGTGCGGCACTTTTTTAACCGCACATACCGCAATGTTAAAGCTGTTGAGGGCGTTTCTTTCAGTATTGAACCGGGGGAAGTCGTGGGGTTTCTCGGCGCTAACGGTGCGGGCAAAACTACTACGCTGAAAATGCTGACTGGTTTGATTTATCCGTCTGCGGGTACGGTGAGAGTGTGCGATCGTACTCCTTTCCGTCGCGAAGCAGATTTTCTGCAAAGAATCACCTTAATCATGGGGCAGAAACAGCAGTTAATTTGGGATTTACCAGTGCTTGACTCTCTGCGAATCAATGCTGCTGTCTACGGCATTCCCGATACAGATTATCGGCGGCGAGTCGGAGAATTGACAGAGATGCTGTCACTAGAAGGCAAGTTAAATCAGGCGGTGCGAAAGCTGTCTTTGGGCGAACGCATGAAAGCTGAATTGATGGCCGCACTACTGCACCAGCCGGAGGTATTATTTTTAGATGAACCGACTTTAGGTTTGGATATAAACGCACAGTTTAGCGTCAGGCAATTTCTGCGAGAATATAACGAGCGCTATCAAGCAACAGTGCTGTTGACGAGCCACTACATGGCTGACATTACTGCTTTGTGCAAGCGCGTTTTGTTAATCCATGAAGGTCAATTAGTTTATGATGGCAGTTTGGACGGATTGCTCGACAGGTTTGCACCTTATCGGGAAGTTCAGGTAAAATTAGCTAAGCCGCTGGCAAAAGATAGTGCTTTTGCTTACGGCGAGGTAGAATCTATTGAGGGAAATTCTGTACGGTTTTTAGTCACAAGGGAAGAGCTGACGGTGAGCGTAGCGAAGATTTTGGCGGAGTTGGAAGTGATAGATTTGACTGTTACTGACCCGCCCATTGAAGAGGTAATTGGTCGCGTTTTCCGCACGGGAAAAGTGTAACAAAAATTTACGCATAAACTCTACTTGTATGATGCACATTAGCAACTTTAATACTGAACACTTTAAGATCTCAAATTAATATGACACGATTCATCAAAATTGCTAAAACTTTGTTAGTTACCTACTACGCTTATGCGCTCGAATACCGGGCAGAATTGTTTGTGTGGGCGCTGTCGGGAGCTTTGCCTTTTATCTTGATGGGCGTTTGGATGCAGGCGGCCGAGAATGGTCAATTTGGGCTGAAGTCGATCGACTTTACCCGTTATTTTTTAGCCACTTTCATTGTCAGGCAAACAAATGTAGTTTGGGTGATTTGGGAGTTTGAAAAGGAAGTAGTGCAAGGCACGCTATCTAATAAATTGTTGCAGCCTCTCGATCCCGTATGGCACCACTTCGCATCTCACGTTTCCGAAAGGTTTGCCAGGCTGCCCTTTGTATTGGGATTAGTGCTGCTGTTTTTTGCACTTTACCCGCAGTCTTTTTGGCTGCCGAGTTTGGGCAGGTTTTTGCTATTTTTGTTGGTTATCGTCTTGGCTTTTTGCTTGCGTTTCTTGATACAGTATACCTTTGCGCTGTTTGCTTTTTGGCTGGAAAGGGCAAGTGCGATCGAGCAATTCTGGTCTTTAATTTACCTGTTTTTATCGGGACTTATCGCACCCCTAGAAGTATTTCCTGCACCCGTGCGCGAAGTAGTTTTGTGGACGCCGTTTCCTTATTTGATTCATTTTCCCGCTTCAATCTTGATCGGATTGCCCGTAGATGTAGGCCGCGGTTTGTTGGTGATACTGGGTTGGGGTGCGGTGTTTTTTGTGTGGAACCGCTGGCTTTGGCGGCAGGGTTTGAAGCAGTATTCGGGCATGGGCGCTTAAATAATAATTAAAAATTAGAAAACTATAAGGTGCGTCACAGTAAAAATATTAATCGTTTTGTCAAAAACACTTAGCTGACGCGCCATACTTAACTGTGGAGTAAATCTAATACCAATTTCATGTGAAGTTGCATATAATAGAGAGGTAGCGTTGATGGTGCGTTTTATGGCTCGTATTTTAAAAATCACAATTGAAGAAAGCGTAGAATTTTTAGAAAAACAACTAAAAAATACTCGTAAGCTGTTGCACATTTAAACTGTGATACAAGCATTACCCTTATTTTTGATTTTGCGACCCCATTTAATTATTAAT
>NZ_JAUBPU010000116.1:3424-4507 GCF_036700885.1 Microcoleus sp. S13_B4 | reverse complement strand
GTTCCCGTGGGAGTTGGAGTTCCCGTGGGAGTTGGAGTTCCCGTGGGAGTTGGAGTTCCCGTGGGAGTTGGAGTTCCCGTGGGAGTTGGAGTTCCCGTGGGAGTTGGAGTTCCCGTGGGAGTTGGAGTTCCCGTGGGAGTTGGAGTTCCGGTTGGAGTTGGAGTTCCCGTGGGAGTCGGAGTCGGAGTTCCGGTTGGGGTCGGAGTTCCGGTGGGAGTTGGAGTTCCCGTGGGAGTTGGAGTTCCCGTGGGAGTTGGAGTTCCCGTGGGAGTTGGAGTTCCGGTGGGAGTCGGAGTTCCGGTTGGAGTCGGAGTTCCGGTGGGAGTTGGAGTTCCGGTTGGAGTCGGAGTTCCGGTGGGAGTTGGAGTTCCGGTTGGAGTTGGAGTTCCGGTGGGAGTTGGAGTCGGAGTTGGAGTTGGAGTTGGAGTTGGAGTTGGAGTTGGAGGGGTATTTACAAGAATGCTTGCCGTGACGATCGCAGAATCAGCTTTCCCGTCATTAGCCTTGTAGGTAAAAGAGTCTGTCCCTGCAAAGCCAGTATTGGGAGTGTAACTGAAGGAACCATCGGCGTTGAGTATGATCGACCCTGTAGCCGGATTTGTCACCAGAATCGCTGTCAGCGGGTCATTTTCCGGGTCTTTATCGTTGATTAACACTCCCAAACCAGTCACGTTGAGACCCGTATTAAAAGCAGTAGTATAGCTGTCAGAATTCGCCACAGGCGGGTTATTGTTGACGCTGACAGTCACGGTAGCCGGTTCCGAGCTAACTATTCCGTCGCTGACTGTGTAGGTAAATGTGTCTGTTCCAGAAAAGCCAGCGTTAGGAGTATAAGTGAAAGAACCATCTTTGTTGAGGGCGATCGACCCTTTCGTCGCGTTTGCCGCCACCGCAGCAGTCAGCGTGTCCCAATCTGCGTCGGAGTCGTTGCCTAAAACTCCCGGCACTATTTCGCTGAGGACTGTTCCCGCACTGATGCTGTAGGTATCAGCTTGTGGCTGTGGCAGACTGTTAGTAACGTTGATATTCACCGTGGCGGGGACTGTCGCAGCCCCGTCGCTAACGCTGTAGGTGAAGGTATCA
>NZ_JAUBPU010000116.1:0-3324 GCF_036700885.1 Microcoleus sp. S13_B4 | reverse complement strand
TGAATAAAACTCCTGGAAGTCCGGCGAGCACTCGATCGTGCAAGACGTTGTAGAGGTCGGGATTGGCTGTTGGCGGACTGTTAGTAACGTTGATATTCACCGTGGCGGGGACTGTCGCAGCCCCGTCGCTAACGCTGTAGGTGAAGGTATCAAGGCCTACAAAGCCTGGGTTGGGAGTGTAGGTGAAATCCCCTTTGGGATTGAGTACGAGTTTACCTTTGGTCGGCCCTGTGACGAGAGCAGCACTCAACGTGTCTAAAGGGTCTTTGTCCAAGTCGAAGTCATTGAATAAAACTCCTGGAAGTCCGGCGAGCACTCGATCGTGCAAGACGTTGTAGAGGTCGGGATTGGCTGTTGGCGGATTGTTGGGAGGCTTAACGGTAATTGTTGCTGTCTCGGATGCTGTACTGAAAGCTGCTAACCCCCCCATACTGCTGGCAGTCGAAATATCACCCGTCCCGCGGTTCGTGAAGGTAGTAGTGGTGCCAGAGTTTGTTGTCGTTCCATCCCATGCCTGATACGTGATATTGGCAGTGCCGTTGTAGTCAGCATTGGGAACAAAGCGGATGCTGGCATTATTGCCTGCTAGCAGTCTTGCTGCTGCTGTTGACGGCGTGCCGAATGCCGTCCAAGTCGAACCGCTATCAGTTGAATATTCCCAACTGCCGTTAGTATTGTCTGTCGCCGTGACTGCAATTCCTTGAGTGTCGGCGGTGTCGATATCTGTAACAGCACCTGCAATTAAAGCAGAAACTAAGGTGCCGGTGTTGCTGGCAGAAGGTACATCTTCGTTAATTGCTGTTAGTGTCGGCGTTCCGCTGTTGTCGAGTACAGGTGCGTGGTTGGCTGCAAAGGCTGCGAATGCGGTGGGAAGGACAAAATTGTTGTCGCTGACAAGAATGAGCGATCGCTTCCCAGTCGCTGTCTGAGAAGGCCCCAATGTCATCCCTTCAAAATTGTTTAGCGGAAAGCCGGAAGTGTTTGGGAAATCAGCAATCAGAGTTTTCGATACCGGTGTAATGCCAGCAACACCAGAAGCAATCAAGCCAGTATTGCTTTGAATGTCAGTCGCACCGTTTAAAGAAACTTGATAAAGCTTCAAATCCCCTGACGGCGAATTCGTCGATAAGTCAAGAAAACGTTCGAGAACCAGCAGGGTATTATCATCAACTGCCAGCATTTCCGAAATGCCGTTGCGTGGATCGGTGTTGTAAAGAAATTCTCCGTTTGCGGTGTTTGTGGCTAAGTTATATCTTAAAATTCGCGATCGCGCGCCTGCCGTTGCACTTGAAGCAGTACCGTCTTGTTCGAGAGCATTTTCTGTTGCTGTAAACAGAAAACTTTGACTGGGAGTAATGGTCAGACTTTCAAAACCTTGATTGTTGCGGATGCCAGTGGTAGTAGCTGCTAATGCGTCGTATTTGGGAAAAGAAATAGGCAGCACTAGGTTTTGCTGTCCCGTTGCAATGGCGAAGCTATTGATAAAAGGCGGGGTATTTGTCGAGAAATTGCCTTCAGAAGAAACGAAGACATTACCGCCGATGAAGCCAATGCCCTCTGTATCCGATGTATCTGGGGCAAAGGGAAAGGCAGGCGGATTGCCAATCTGTGTCACCGCTGTAAAATTAACTTGTCCTGGTGCTGGTGTCAAGCTACCCGAACTCACAGTAGGTATAGTCAGGGTGTAAAAGCGAGACGGGCCGGGACTTGCACCAGGAATATTGCGCCCGTCGGAGATAGCGTAGTAAGTATTGTTGCCCGCGTAGGTAAGGCCAGACAGTCCACCTACCTGAGTTGTTGGTGTTCCAAAAGTTGTATTTGCCGGAAATCCTGCTTGTCCCAAAAGTTGTAGACCAAACACAAATTGATAAGCGGCCATTGTGGCTGGGTCGATCGCCAACCCAGAGGACATCGCTCCCGTTGTATAATCTAGCTGCCAGTCTCCGCCCATAGCCGAACTGCCGATCGGCCCCCTTGAAGCAGCAATTTTTGCCTTGGTTAGCTGACTCACTTGCTGCACAAAGTTAGCGCCCTTCTCCCCCGCCGCTACATCACACCCATACAGCAAAATCTCTCCACTGTCTGCCAGCGATCGCGACCACCGCTGCAATTGATTAGCATAAGTTTTTAAATTTGTCAAGTTTAGATCGATCGCGCCTAGCAGCAAACTCGCGGGGCGACCGTGAGAGATTATATGAATGCTTTTGATATGGCTGCGACTTGCTAGCGCTGCCGTGATTTGTGCTACTCCATCCCGGGCCGAATCCAAGGTAATTACTTCTGTCCCCGGTTCGATACCGTTGTGGAGAGTTTGGCTGTCGGGAAGCGCAGAGTCGATAAAGGCGATCGAACTAAAAACTGAACTGATAAAATTTGGCACAATACACCTTTGGTTAGATGACCATAGGAAAATTAAGATGTATCGAGCTTAGCAAATTCACACCTTAAATGTCACGAACAAAATTAACCATCAAGACTGATATTAATTTTCCGTGAAGCTGCAACAGATTCATCTTGTAGATGCGCCTTTAGCAAGTAATCTATTTCAAAAACCGACTATTCCAGTACAAAAATCGCCTTTTTAGGGTTCGATCGCCAAAAGTTTTTCTGCTACCAATTCTTTCTGAATGGCGAGTACAGCAGCTTGAGTGCGATCGCGCCCTTCTAACTTTTGCAAAATCTCGTGCACATGAACCCCCACCGTACCCGGAGGAATGTACAATATTTGTGCAATTTCCTGATTGCTTTTCCCCCGCAAATAAAGCCAGGATTTCCGGTTCTCGTTTCGTCAGCGGATTTTCCAAAACTTCTGATTTTGACCCAACTTTCACAGGTTCAGGATTAGTCAAAATCGCCCCATTTGCCGCAGTTGCTGGCTTATACCACCACGAAGCACGCGCCGCTACCGATCGAATTGCAAAAACCCAAGTTTCCGCGGCAATTGCCTTGAGGCAATATCACTGAGATTCGGCTGGAATCAATCTTTCAATTAACGCTTGTGGGGTACTTGTAAATACACATAACGACCAAAAACAAACAATTTTCTGGCTAACAAAGGTCAATTCGGAGCGAGTTATTCCGTATAATTATCACATTGATGACGAACTCTTCCAGACGCCCTAGCTCTAATAGTGAGTTAAAAGAAAAGTTTTATCTCTCAATACTCCGGACAGTTTTTAAATAGGGATGCTTACGCAATAAAGCACAGAAGCGAAAAAACTGAGTGGCAGGGCTATTTCATTCTAAATAGGGCTTGCTGAATAATCGCTCGCATATTGCGTGGCCTGGGTTTCGATGGCGTGAGCGAGAATAAAGTGCAAGATA
>NZ_JAUBPU010000061.1:0-35621 GCF_036700885.1 Microcoleus sp. S13_B4 | reverse complement strand
TACCATTCTTTCAGAGGGGTCTAAGGGCTATGTCCTTCATTCTATCAATGTTTTGACTCTTGTTGTCACCCCGTCAGCTTAAAAAGCTTGGCAACATCGTTTGGGCGTGTCCCATGTTTATGAAAACCGCTATCTACACTCATTTGTACGAACAATTTTGCCGAGCTTTTTATCCTATCTCACTGGAAAACTTCTGCAAACTAATGTCTACTTAGAGAAATCTAGTTATTTAGGGATCGGATCGGCCGATCGCCCTAAAATCGCTCGCCCAGCAGTCTTTGTCGCACCCCCTCAGCGATTTTCTGCCCCAAATACTCGGGAATTAAACTTTCATTGGGCCCCAACAAGTAGAGAATTAGGCGAGTTCGCCCCCGCCAAACCAGCAAATTAGCATTTACGACCAACAAATCCTCTTGCCAGATGGCATACATAACTTTGTAAAAAAGTCCAGGTTGATTATCTGCTTCAATCAGTAAAGCTGGCAAGTGGAAAACCGGATCGACGTAGAATTCAGTTGCCACATCTTCCAAACCCGCGTCTAAATTAAATTCCACCGCCAACATCTCTTCAACCTCAAAATGCCCTGCTAAGGCCTCTCGAACGGCTCTACAGACGTTTTCTGCTGTTTTATCTGCCAGTACCTTGCCACCGCGAGATACGACCAATTTGATAAATACCAGCATGGGCGGGTAAATTTGACCGTACAGACTCAGACTGTGAATCGTGAGTCCGTAGGCCGCGAGCACTCCAAAAATATCGCTCAATAGAAAAGACTGGTTCCGGTAAGCAAAATGCAGGGCACTTTTGTTACCTTCGGCTCGGATTTCGATGACTGCTTGCCGAGTTTTGTAAAGCTGGTAAGCTAATTTGAGGTTTTGCAACTGGATTTCGCTGCTGACAAATTGCTCATAAAACTGCGGAAACGCTCGGTTAAAGCGCTTGAGAAGTTCTAGTGTAGATGGTTTTAAACCCGAAGCCATAATTGAGGAGAAGGTGCGGGAGATATACTAGGTATTGACTCTTCCATGCCTTATGGCAATGGGATTTTCGATTCGACGATTCGACTTAAATTGTGCCCGTCTCCTCACTAAAAGCAAAAGTCAAATCTGTCTGAGAACTTATCACGAGAATGTCACCGTTGCGCCATTCCAATGGTATTTCCCGCCAAGGGTATAAGTTCCGGCGCGATCGGCGGCACTCAAAAGAAGCATTTCCCAAAATGCCTCGGTCCTGGTTCGGCAACAAATTTTACCTTAAAAGCGGGTTGTCCGGGCACTGGCTAGCAGAACAGTTCTACCAAACTTGACAGAATCAAAAAAGCGCAGACTCAATGTTGGACGACAAATCGCTGTTTTCGGCGTAAGATGAGTGTACCGTAAACTGTTCCTCAAGAGGCTACCGGCAATTGATCCTACGCCTATGGGAGTGGGTTTATCTGTCGGGTTCTCTTTCTCGTCGTCCAACTTCTACTACCTTAACCGCGCCTGCATGGGTTTTTGGAAAAACTTATTTAGTAGTTCTGAGTCTGCCTCTGTACCCCAAACAGCGGATTTTGAGGAAGATGTGGCTGTTGGGTTAGGCGATCCGCTTTCCCCAACGTTTCGCAAGCCCGCCAGCGGCAACGCTCGCATCTTTTTCAGTTGCGATCGGGACATTGACCTCTACGAACTCGAAGAACTTTGTAATGCAGTGGGTTGGTCCCGCCGTCCCCTGCGTAAAGTCAAAAAAGCTATTGTGCACAGCTTCCTAGTCGTCTCTATGTGGGAGATGCGGGGCAGCCAGCGACGGCTGGTGGGTTTCGCCAGAGCGACTTCAGACCATGCTTTTAATGCCACGCTTTGGGATGTGGTAGTTCATCCCGACTACCAGGGCAAAGGCATGGGCAAGGCACTGATGAAATACATCATTAAAAAACTCCGCAGTGAAGATATCAGCAACATTACCTTATTTGCTGACCCTCAAGTGGTGGATTTTTACCGCAATTTGGGCTTTATGTCCGATCCAGAGGGGATTAAAGGTATGTTTTGGTATCCAGATTAGCGAGCGAGGTGCAGGTCGGCGTTGATTTGTTGAGGATATACAATACAATATTGACGCTGACAACACTGAATGCACCTGTGCGCTGTGGTCAGTTAGGCTGGGATGTATCTCGGCATCAGGGCCGTTATGAAGCTGTGCAAGTATTGTCAGTCGATTTGAGATTTGAGACTGCGGCGAGACGATCGGCACTCAGTCGAGCCGTCAAGTCGCCCTGAGTCGAAGAAACTATTTGAGATTTGAGATTTATTCCACACATGAATCTATCTGGGAGCTTGAACTAGGGCGTTGCCCTGAGCTTGTCGAAGGGTCTAAAATTGTGAGCCGATCACGATAGGAGTCAGAGGCTGGTATCGGTTTTTGGGTGGGGTCACACCGCACAACCTGAAAAAAACTTCGCCCTAGCTGCATCGAGAGCTAAATATTTAATAAAGCTTGACAAGCAAGCGGTTTTGTGTGTTAATGGTTAGAGGTTAGCTAACGATAACACCGGGATGTAGCGCAGCTTGGTAGCGCGCCTGCTTTGGGAGCAGGATGTCGCAGGTTCAAATCCTGTCATCCCGATCGCACAATGTTAAATAATAGATTGAATCAGAACTGTCTCTAATGTTTACATTTCGTCAAAATGAAAACAAATTGAGGCAGTTTTTGCTGATCGTGTTAAGTCGCCAGTCTTTGCGTTAATGTGTTTCAGGATCGCTCCTGATGGAAAAAACATGAAATCATTAGTTCGTTTGGGCGCAATATTGGGAATTGTCGGCAGCACTCTGCTGGGCCCCTCCCTAATTGGCAAGATGTCTGCACTGGCACTGCCGGAGCCGCAAATTTTGGAAAAATTGCGGTCAGTGCCAGTATTTACGATTACAGACGCTCAGGGTGCGCCCCTGATCGCTTCTGTTCCCAAGCAGGGTCAGGGTCAAACTGGCAATGCTTCCGTGGCGGGAATTTTCATCAGCCAGAAAGATGCTCAAGCTTTTGTGGATCAACTGAAAACCAGAAATCCTCAGTTGGCGGCCTCGGTGCGCGTGATGCCGGTGTCGCTGGGGGAAATTTATCAGATCACTCAAGCAAATAAAGGCAAGCCGGAGGAGGTGCAATTTGCTTTCGTTCCGGCTCCGGTGCAGGTGCAGTCGGCTAAAACTGTACTTCAGCAGACTGGTCAACAAGTTAACGAGTTCAACGGTGTACCTCTGTTTTTGGCCAGAGGCGGCCCGGAAAATGGTTATTTGACGATTCAGCGGGGTCAGCAAGAGGTGATTCCCTTGTTTTTTAACAAGGAGGATTTGCAGGGAATGGTCGATCGTTTTAAGCAGCAGCAGCCCAACGTGACAGCCACAATTAAGATTGAGGTGGTGAACTTGGAGAGCGTTTTGGAAGCTTTGCGTACTGAGAACGACCCGTTTTTGACCCAAATGATTTTGATTCCGTCGCGGGAGTCGCTAGAATTTGTGCGATCGCTCCAACCTGCCGGTGCGGGCCAAAATCCACAGGTTGCTCCGGCTCCAGCTCGGCCGGCTCCAGCTCCGGCTCCAGCTCGGCCGGCTCCAGCTCCGGCTCCAGCTCGACAGAATCGCTAATAGTTAGCCAGCAGTCATCAGTCATTAGTCATCAGTTATCAGTCATTAATTAGTAGGTTGGGTTTCTCGACTCAACCTACTAATTAATGAATTAGCAATTAGCAATTAACAATTAGGAATTAGCAATTAGCAATTATTACAAAGCCTTATGTTTGTTTCGGGTTTAGAGCTTTGGGAATGGGCGAATCAAGCTAAAACCGAGGCGATCGCCTCTGACATTCCCCTAGCAGAAATTGACTGGCTGCTGCAAGAGCTGGCCGGTTTGGATAGGTTGGCTCTGCGTTTGGAGTCGTTTAAAGATTTGCCAAAAATTGAATTAAAGTTGTCTTTATCTGAGCTTGCTCAATTGTGGCAGGGGCGCTTGCAGGAACGGGTGCCGGTGCAGTATTTAACGGGAGTTGCACATTGGCGGCATTTTTCGCTCAAAGTAACGCCGGCGGTGCTAATTCCGCGTCCTGAAACGGAATTGCTGATCGATTTGGCTGTAGAAGCTGTTAAAAGCCGTTTAGAAGCAGAAAATATCAATCAAAAATTTACCCCCCCCAACCCCCCCTTACTAAGGGGGAGAGAAGACTTAAACTTCTCCGAGCTTCGGGGGGGAGAATTTGCCAAATCGCATTGGGTGGATTTGGGGACGGGCAGCGGGGCGATCGCGATCGGCTTGGCTTCTGCGTTGACAAATGCTAGGGTTTATGCGGTAGATTGCAGTTCGGAAGCTTTGGCAGTTGCTCGACTGAATGGTGAGAATTTGGGTTTTGGATCGCGAATTAATTTTTATCAAGGTTTGTGGTGGGAACCGCTAACCTTTCTTAAAGGTCGCGTTAGCGGCATGGTCTCTAACCCCCCTTACATCCCCAGCAGCACGGTACTGACCCTACAACCGGAGGTTTTGAAGCACGAACCTCATCTGGCCTTAGACGGCGGCTTTGACGGGTTAGATTGCATCCGGCATTTGGTAGAAACGGCTCCCGATTATTTAGAATCCGGGGGAGTTTGGTTGGTGGAGATGATGGCGGGACAAGCTGAGGCGGTAGCTGATATGCTGCAAAGTCACGGGAGTTACGGTGAAGTTCAGATATTTTCTGATTTAGCAGGAATCGATCGGTTTGCCTTAGCCTACCGTCTTTAGGGAGCAAGGCTAGCAAAGAGACAATTTCTCGACTGTGCATACTTGCTGGATTTTGAGAAATTATAGGCGTTCCTGAATCAAAGTAGGATTTTGCCTGTAGTGGTAATTCAAAGTGCTTACCCCGTCAGAGGTGGGGCAACCACGGAGGGGCTGCCGCTACAAAAACCCTACCCAAATTCATTAACGCCAGATTATAGTTGGGGTAAAAATTTCGCTCGCACTCAGCACCCAAGAGGTATCACTGTGAAGTTGGAATACCAGTTTACTTTCAAAGAATATTTAGAAGCTAGTAGAATTTTCCCGAAATTAGGTCCTCTCGATACAGTCAAGTTGTGGAGTCTTCCTGTCGTTCTTGTGGGGTGGGGAATTGTCAATATTATCGCTGGCCAACATCCCCTATGGGGTTATTTCATTCTAGGTTTTGGCATCTGCTACCTCCCTATTGTGAAGTTCCTAGAGTGGCGCAATATCAGCTCCTTCAGTCGGTTTTTCTTTTGGTATATGCTTGTATTTCCGACGATAAAATTTGGCATCGAACCGGGAATTTCAGTGGGGCCTTTTTTGTTAATAGGGGCAATTTTACAACTTCTTCATTGGCTATTTCAATTTTTAGGACTCCTGTTACTCTCTCCCTGGAGACAGAGAACTAATATTTGGCACGAACTTATTACTCTAACAATGACTGAATCGGGACTGGAGTTAGAAACTGGAAAGGTTAGCCTCATACTCAAATGGCTATTTTACTCGCACTGGTTAGAGACAAAAAGTTTGTTCGTTATCTATCGTGAGGAGTGTTACAATATACCGCATTTTTTCCCAAAAAAACCATTTAATCGAGAGCAGCTTCAAACGTTTAGAGAATTGCTATACAGCAATATTCCGCCATTTCCTCACGTTGTTGATATGAAAACAAGCCAGTGTGAGTTCCAACTGAATTTTAACGATCTCAGAGAAGCTACTGAGGGGGATACAGAACACACCTCAAAATCTCTCAAGAGAAAATTGGTTGAAATTGAATTATTAATAGGAGTCTACTTTTTGGTGATGGCAATTATATTTGAAGAAATCTCCTTGTTAGTGATGGGCGTTGTTTTTGTAGCCCTGCTAGTCTTATTGGGTAAAATTGTAGATATTTTTTTGTTGAACCCCCGCGACATAAACATAGAGATGCCGATGAGCGTCATGCAGATGGACTGGGGGGAACCTACGACTGTGGAAGTGATAGGAGATGGGCTGGCACTTAAAACTCCGATTTGGGAAGGAAGCTTTAAATGGGAAGCTTTTAAAGTCTTTATTGAAACCAATAATTTATTATTAATTTATCCTTTACAGTCTCTCTATCCTGTGTCAAAAAGAGCGTACTTTATAGTTCCCAAGTGTGCATTCAGCGGCGAAGAGGAATTGTCGGCTTTCAAAAAACTGCTACAAAACAAGATCGGGAAAAGCCGCTATAATTAGTTCAAGAAAATGCAGGCGCAATTCCTCAATCTAAAATCTAAAATCTAAAATCTAAAATCGAATGACTCAAGTTTCGATCGACTCCTTGATTCAAGGGGCAATTTCAGGAGATTATATTGTCAGCTTTCCCACAGATACTGTACCCGCTTTGGCTGCGCGGCCCGATCGCTCGGAGTTGATTTTTGCAGCTAAACGTCGCAGTCAAGACAAACCGCTGATTTTGATGGCAGGATCGGCGAGGGCCTTGTGGCCCTACGTGCAGGGAAGTCCAGCAGAGTTAAACTTGTGGCAGCAAGTGGCCGAATCCTATTGGCCGGGGGCGTTAACTTTGGTGCTGCCGGCTTCGGCAAAAGTCCCGGCGGCCATGAATTCGATCGACCCTACTACAATCGGAGTACGAGTGCCTGACTTTCCTCTTGCCCTAAAGATTCTAGAGCAGACAGGCCCTTTGGCTACTACCAGTGCCAATTTATCCGGCCAACCGCCTCTGGAGTCGGTGGCAGAAATTGAGGCTCAGTTTCCCGAAGTCTTGACATTAGTGCCTTCTGAATTAGCAACAGCGGCAACAGCTTCGAGTTTGCCTTCCACTGTGGCTAAATGGACGGGCAGCGATTGGGAAATATTGCGACAAGGCGCGATCGAGTTAGAATGCTAAAAGCTAAACTCCAAGGCAAAGCAATATGGCGCCGATCGGCTGGAGCGACTTTATATATTTAGGTATGGGACTGGGGCTGGGTTTGGGAAGCAGTTTGATTTGGCGCCCGCGGCAAAAAAGCTCGCAACAGCCCGAACCTGCACCCAAAGTGCCGCCACCTCCTCAAGAAATTCACTTAGAGAAGTTTGATGCCCTTTCCGAGCAACTTAAGCAAACTCAATTGGCTTATCAGATGGCATCGGAGATGAGCCAATTTAAGGCGGGTTTTTTGGCTCGAACTTCTCACGAGTTGCGATCGCCCCTGAGCACTATGATTGGTACGCTGCAATTAATTCTCTCGGATTTGTGCGACGATCCTGCTGAGGAACGAGAGTTTGTCGAGCAAGCTCACGTCGCGGCACTCAAGCTGGTGAAATTAATAGATGAAATTATCTCTGTTGCTAAAACTGAACACGGCACTGACAGGATGGATATTGAGCCGATTCAGTTAGCTAAGGTTTTTGACGAGGTTGATGATTTAACTTACTTGCAAGCTGCTAATCGCGGCATTCGTTTGGAGATATTGCCGCCAGATCCGGGGATTTATGTATTGGCAGATTTGCCGAGATTTAGGCAAGTTTTAGTTTATTTGGTAGATACTGCTGTTGCTCAGATGGAGGAGGGGAGTATTTCTGTGTCTGCCCATGCTTCGCCGGAATCTGGATGCGTTCACATTTGGGTGGACGATCAGCGTTCAGTGAGTGCTTGGAGCGAGTCTTGGGATTTGCTGAAGCACGATTTGGAGTGTGATGCTACTAAAAGCAGCGATAATTCTCAGGTGTCTTCTGGAATGAGGTTATTGATGAATCAGACTCTTTTAAGTTTGATGAGCGGAAAGTTGGAGGTTCTGGCTGTGCCTTCTGAGTCCGAAGAGTGCAATTTTAACCGAACTCAGTGTTCTATTCCTTTGGCAACTTGGTGATGAAGGAAGTTCGCCAACGGATTTGGTAACGGATGTAATAGAGGTCGGGAAGAGGGCAACGACTTTAACAGATTTAACGGAGGTCGGGAAGAGGGAAGAGAGAAGAGGAAAGATGGAAATTATTAATAGGGAGTAAGGTGCGCCCTTACGCACCCTACATATTATAGATTTTGATGCCAATCTGCTGATTATTTAACAATTAGCAGTTAGCAATTCGCCGTTGCTAATCTCTAATTCGAGATTCTCTTCTAGAAGCTGATTTTCAAGTACCATTGTGGTACTAGCGTTTTTCTGAAAACCGATGCGCTCGTAGAAGCTTTGTTTGTAAGTTGTCATCAGGTAAACTCGCTCTACTCGGCACATCCGAGGGTGACTCAAGACGGTTTGCACTAATTTACGGCCGAGTCCTGCACCTTGGTAATCCGGGTGAATGGCGACATCCCAGATGGTGGCTCGATAGATGCCATCTGAGGTGGCTCTGGCAAAGCCGATCGCCCGTGAGCCGTCCCAAACTGTAACAACTGGTTCGCTGTTGGCGATCGCAATTTCCCAATCTTCTATCTTGCGTTCCCTCGCCCAAAAGGCGGCGGCTTTAAATAGTTCTTGGATCTGTACGATGTCTGCGCGATCGCTACCTATACAAAATTGAATGTGACTGGAATCCCTAGTCGTTGATGTCATGCTCAATCTGCCTTCAAGTTGTATCTAAACTGTGTTACTTTTACGGTCTTAGCGGGTATAGTTAATTTTGCTTGGGAACAATCAATCAATGATTGAATTCCCGATTTACAAAACTATTTTTATTCATACATATTTTCTAACTAATTTCGGTGATTATTAATACTTTTTTGTCTTAAATTTGTAAAAAAGTCTTGGACTCACAATTCCTACCTCCTAAGTCATACCTTTTTAGATTTTAGATTTTAGATGGGGAATGACTGATTTTGTAGGTTTTGGAGTTGGTCTACAGAGAAACCGAGTTTTTTCATAACACTACTTCGTTACAGCCCACCGAAACGCTAAAAACCCGGTTTCGGGGCGTCGTTTATCGGTAAGTGTAAGCGATAGAGAGTGTGTTACCTAATTGCTCAAAAATCATCTATCGAGAGAGGGATTGACTCCACGAAAACAGCCGAAGATTTTGCTGTGGAGTCAATTCTTTAATCTCTAATCTCTAATCGAGTGAATCAGTTTTGCAACCAGCGGGCGGCGTCTTTGGCGTGATAAGTCAAAATTAAATCACAACCAGCACGCTTGAATCCTGTCAAAGTTTCCATCACTACTCTTTCTTCATCTATCCAACCGTTGAGGGCGGCGGCTTTCACCATCGCATATTCCCCAGAAACGTTGTAAGCAGCAACCGGCAGGTTAGTTGCTTCCTTCACGCGCCAGATGATATCCATATAAGCTAAAGCGGGTTTAACCATGAGCATATCTGCGCCTTCGGCAATGTCGAGAGCAATTTCTTTAAGAGCTTCGCGACCGTTTCCGGGGTCCATTTGATAGGTGCGCCGATCGCCAAATTGCGGAGCAGAATCGGCCGCATCCCGGAACGGGCCATAATAAGCTGAGGCGTATTTTGCCGCGTAAGACATGATGGGAATATCTTCAAATCCAGCACTGTCCAATCCTTCGCGAATTGCTCCGACAAAACCGTCCATCATTCCCGAAGGTGCGATAATATCTGCACCAGCTTTAGCTTGAGCAACTGCGGTTTTCTTCAGCAATTCTAGTGTGGGATCGTTCAAGACGCGGCCGCTTAAATCTCCGACTTCCAAATAGCCGCAGTGACCGTGACTGGTATATTCGCACAGACAAGTATCGACCATGACGATTAAATCTGGTACGGCTTTTTTAACTGCTTCCGTCGCTTGTTGGACGATGCCACAGTCGTGCCAAGCACCTGTAGCATCTGTGTCTTTATCTGCGGGAATGCCGAATAAAATAATAGCGGGAATCCCGAGGTCGTAGACTTCTTTTGCTTCTTCTACTATTTTGTCTACCGATAGCTGGTAAACTCCGGGCATCGATGTGACTTCTTTAGCAAAAGCTTCCCCCGGTACGGCAAATAGGGGGTAAATTAAATCGCTGGTTGTCAAGATATTTTCCCGTACCATCCGGCGGAGTTGGGGATGGTTGCGGAGGCGGCGGGGGCGGTGAGTTGGAAACATAATGTTTTTTTTACGGTAGATAAAGCCCTGTTTTTGAGGACTCGTGGCGCTTCTTTAAAAGTCTAGAGCTTATTGTTGGCCGATCGCCCTGTACTTAAGTAAAGTTCTGTGAAAGCCTGGATGTCCATTGTTGGTAGTCAGGAATGCCAGTCGTTTCTCGCCCTTGCCGTTCCCAGACTCAGCCCTAACGCTGCTTGTGAGATCGGTTAGTACGGATATCTCGCTGGCTTCACACCTGTAACCAGGCTGCCCAGAAGCGAGAATAGATTGTAAATTATAAATGTATCGAATAGTAACGGTCTTATGTACAAGCAACTAATTTCTTCAAAGATCAAACCGCTTTTGAAATCACTATTTGCGATCGGTCTGGTACTGACGCTAGCCCTCGGTAACGCTGACGGAGCTCTGGCAGCCCGCAGCGGAGGACGCATCGGCGGCGGATCTTTTAGAGCTCCGGCGCGCAGTTACTCATCTCCTAGTCGCACTTACGCGCCGTCGGGAGGAGGCTACTATCCGGGCGGTGGCTTTGGAGGTGGCTTCGGTTTCCCGTTCTTGCTGCCGTTTTTTGGCTTTGGGGGCGGGTTTGGTGGCCTGTTCTCGATTTTGATTTTTATTTCGATCGCTAATTTCCTCGTGCAAAGCTTCCGCCGCGCCGGGGGATCAAATGACGAACTCGGCAACAGCGCCCCCACTACCACTGTATCTGTCGCCCGCTTGCAAGTTGGTTTGCTAGCAGAGGCCCGCGGTTTGCAAGCCGAACTCGACTCTCTAGCGCGCAAAGCGGATACCGATACAGCGGCCGGTCGCGCTCAAGTCGTGCAAGAATCTACTCTGGCGCTGCTGCGGCATCCTGAATACTGGGTTTACGCGGGCGCTGAATCTGTGCAAACTCGCTTGGAAGCAGCGGAAGCTAAGTTTAATCAATTGTCTTTGGCAGAACGCAGTAAATTTACTGAAGAAACGCTCTCGAATTATAACAATCAGCTCCGGCAAGCAGGGAGCAGCAATGTCCTGCCCGGTTTGCAGGAAGATGGTGCGCTGGTTGCTTCTGATTTGAATTCAGATCCCGGGGAATTTATTGTAGTGACGGTGATTGTCGGTACTCAAGGTAAATTGCAATTGCCAGCAGTGAAAAACTCTGAAGATTTGCGCCAAGCTTTGCGTCAGATTGGGGGAGTATCGAGCGAGCAGTTGCTGGCGGTTGAGGTGCTGTGGACTCCTCAAGCCAACGGGGACACTCTGACTGCTGACGATATGTTGGCGGGCTATCCTGATTTACGATCGATTTAGTGAGCAAGACTGGGCGCGGAGCATGGTTTCCCGCGCCCGATCCCGTCTCACAAGCTGTGTGGACGAACCCGATTGCTTTTGAGACAGGCATTTGGCGGGATTTGGTGGAGGCTGAGCGAGTTAAAAAAGATGGTTCCACGAATGCTAGTATTGAAAGATTATGATTCAGCGTGATTCATCTGCTATGGGCAAAGCCTGCCCGATAGGGGTTTTGCCAAGAAGTGAGGCAGGATAAAAAAAACTGTATTGAGCGAGGACTGCTTCGGAAGAAGAGGCGACCCCGCGCGATCTAAATTTTATATAAAGAAGAAGCGATCGAGAGCTAAAACTTATGGCCGACAGCAGCAGAAAAAAAGCACTTTTTATTTTGAGCCAGTTAAATAATGACGATATCAACTGGATCGTCCAAAAAGGCAAAAAGGAAGTTCTAGATCCCGGCGGGATTTTGATCCATGAAGGGAGACAGATAGATGCGCTCTACATTGTTTTGAATGGGAGTTTGAGCGTTTTAATCGAGGCTGAGGGGACTAGACAACTCGCTAAAATAGCCACTGGAGAACTGGTGGGAGAAGTCTCTTTCATTGATGCTCGCCCTCCTTTGGCAACGGTGAAGGCGATCGAAGAAACTCACTTGCTGGCAATTCCGAGGCGGCAGTTAGTAATCAAACTTCAAAACGATATGGGCTTTGCTTCCCGGTTTTATTATGGAATTTCATTGTGTCTGGCAGACAGGATGCGCGGTACGATCAGACATATAGAATACGGTCGCAATATTGAATTAGATCAACCAGAATTTGAACGAGAGGATATCAATCCTAACGTCCTGGAAAATTTGGCTCTAGCTGAGGCTAAGTTTAATTGGCTGAGGGAAAATGTTAAAGCTTGACGAATTTTAAGGCGTTTTTAAGCTGGGTGTGAAAACTTGCCGCTTGATACGGTAATTGAGAGAGATATACGATGTAACCTCTCAACTCAAAAAACAGATGTGAAAACAAAATAGGGGTGGGTTGTACCGGAAATATCGATCGATAACTGCCGGAACTATAAAAACCCGCCCCTGTGCTTTGCCGTTGCAACCTCACGCGCCCAAATGCAACTACCAACCACACAATCTAGATAATTCCCGGCCCTTTGCCGCGGGTGTCTGCTTCCGTGGTCAGTTTTCCTTCCTCGCCTTTTTTATCTTTGACTTCGGCGAGAATTCGAGCGCGTTCTTGGGCTTCGGCTTCTTCTTTTGCTCTCAAATCGCCCGGTTCGTTGATGTACATTTCCGGTTCGATCGCGTAATTGTTAACTAGACCTTCTTTGTCTACTGTATAACCATCTGTAGTGTGAATGCTTTCGTCATCGGTTTGGTCATCAGTTTTTGCACTTTTCTGCTTCCCTTCGGTGGTGGTGTGCATGAAGTTAGCGCCTTCGCGGTCTTGGCGCGCTGCTGTCTCCGCAGGAGTAATGCCCCGGTCGTAGTGGGGGGCTTCCATATTGGCTTCGATTTGTTCGTCGGCCGGTGTTGATTTGCTAACTTCTTCTTTGGGGGGTATTGGTTGGCGATTAGTCATGATTTATTCCTGGGTTATCTTTTCAAAAAGGTCTTTGGCTTATGTTTAAATATTAAGTGTAAGCTAACTCATTAACAAACTATCTTTGGTTATAGTTTGCGAGAAGTTGCGGTTATAGCAGATATTGAAGGAAGAAGCAAGAAAGAATAAGGTTTTAGTTATCTAGGATAGAAGGAAAAAGCAATCTTGCACAAGGGTTTCAGCATTAAGAACGTCCTAACCGTCAGGGCGCTTACTATATTAAAAATACATTTATTGAGTCTTCCTCAAGACTGATAAAATTTCCTCTTCCTTAAGGATTTTAGGAATTGCAACGATTGGACATCTATCTAAAGGTAGATAATAGGAAATTGCAACTTGAGAATTGGTAATGGGGAGAAGGACTAATGACTAATCACTAATGACTAATGGCTCATCACTAATGACTAATCACTAATGACTTCTTTTATGCTTCTTTATAGAAGCGGATGATTTCGCGGACGTGGTTGAGAAATTGTCCGTCATCGGTGAGTTGGGCGATCGCACTTTCTGCATCTCTTCTCAGTTTAGTGTGTTCTGCCTGATTTGTCGCTTGCAAAGATTGTAGAGATGCGGATAAAGTAGTTACTTCTCTTCTGATAGCTTCCCGTTCGCGATTTTGGACAGCCACCCACGAATTCGGATTGTCTGAACTTAATTGATTGCTCAAATCTCTAACTGTAGATTCTAATTCTGCAAAGCGGGTGCGGAGTTCGACAATATCTTCGCGGGGGTACAAAAATTGGCTGCGGATAGTTGTCAGCCGCTGGGCTAAATATTGATAACCTCGGATAGCTGGACGCATTACAGTTAACAGCAGTGCAGCAGCAGAACTGAGATAGCCAACAGCACTAATTCCGGTGGCGGCTAGGGCGTAAAGTGCGATCGCGCTAAACAGGTGAAGTGCGATCGCCACAAAGAGCGATCGGCTAACTAATACAGTAACGTATTTGACTTGTTCCTGATCGACAGCAATGTTTTTTTTAGTAGATTCTGCAGCTTGCGCTAAAACTTCTTTAGCTTCAAAATGGATATTCCAGGGAACTGTAACTATCAGCAACAGCCATTCAAAAATAGCAATGGCAATTACCCAATCAATAAGACTGCCAGCGGAGACGTGCAGCCATTGCAGAATGGCAAAAACTAACAATAAAAATATGGCCGTACCCGCACCGAAACCTGCAAAAGTATAATACATAAAGATCGCCTTGGTGGAATGTTGTTTTGATTGTGAGTAACTTGTTTCGCTATGGAGGAATAAAGTGTGACAGTTAAGTGAGCGTCCTATTTATCCCGGTTCATTAGTTATGAGTAAAAGTCCAGGGCCAGGGTTGCGACCAATCTGTTTTTTCCCACAAATACTTGCTATACCTCAATCCTGGAAGGTAGTTGAGATTTGGGGTAGGTTGTTTAGGTATGGATTCATAAAGTGTGACAGTTAAGAAATCGTCCTATGGAACCCAGTTTATTAGTGATTAATAATACTCCAGGAGACAAGGGTTTCCAGACGCCTGGTTTGTTCCAGGAACGTACACGGGCTTGAACCCATCCATAAGAGTTAATTAAATGAAACGGTTTGCTGGTTTGGGAGTACGTAACTCCTCACTAATTACTCATTGGCGATTAACTAGAGCGACACAAAAAAACTTGACAATGTAACAAAATGTAAACGAATCACAACCTCTGCGATTGCTTCATTTCACTGGCAATGACATACTTATGTTTTTCGCAGTTCATCTACTTAGTGATCGGGATGAAGTCACTTTTTCCCCAACTCATACCCTTTGAGATTTATTTGAAATTTGAGATGGGTAATAACTGATTATGTATGACTTTGCAGCTTGTGTAGAGTTGCATTCATTTTTTGAACTGCTATCACTAACGGCGTTAAACGCTTCTAGCAACGCAGCAATCTCAAAACGCTCCCCTCTATCGATTTTTATTTTCCAGAGGTGCTAAATCACCTGTCGCTGAGATAAACTGATTTGGAAGTAGATCGCGCGTTTTGCAAGTTGCCTCTGTGTAACCGAGACACTGCTACTGCAACCTTTCATAAGCCACAGCAAAATAGGTGCCAAAATTAACTCTACAGTCTCCGATTTCCATTAACAGCGCGTCTACCATCTAAAATCAAAAGTGAGCAGCAAGGACAAACCGATGGCGAACTCAACTCTTGGCCTAGAAAATCAACTTTACGATTATCTGTTATCTATTTCTCTGCGGGAACCCGATATTCTCGCTTCACTACGGGAAGAAACTGCTAAACATCCTATGGCGATGATGCAGATAGCTCCCGAACAAGGTCAGTTTATGGAGCTTATGGTGCAGCTTATGGGAGCGACCAAAACCTTAGAAATTGGCGTTTTTACTGGTTATAGCTCGCTGTGCGTAGCTTTAGCGCTGCCTCCTAACGGTCAAATTATTGCCTGCGATGTCAGCGAGGAATATACTACGATCGCACAACGCTATTGGGAAGCTGCGGGCGTTGCTAATAAGATTTCTTTGCAGTTGGGCCCAGCAATCAATACTCTGGACAAACTAATAGCCGAGGGACAAGCTGGAACCTTTGATTTTGCCTTCATCGACGCCGATAAAGAAAATTATGAGGCTTATTTTGAGCGATCGCTGCAACTTGTACGCAATGGCGGTTTAATTGTAATTGACAATGTTCTGTGGTCTGGACGAGTTGCTGATCCTCAAGTACAAGACGAAAGCACCCTCGCCATTCGTAGTTTCAACGACAAATTGCGTAACGATCCCAGAGTTACTCTCAGTGTTGTCCCCATTGCTGACGGGCTGACTTTGGCATTGAAACGTCGCTGGGCTACTCTGATGGAACCTGAACAGCAGAATTAAAGAGTTATTTGCGGTTTGTGGTGGATTTCTAAGGACTCATACCAAAGCAATAAAGAAACCGGATTTCTGAGTCAAGCTTCTGGGATAAAACGGATATTTTTTCATAAACCTCGTTTATGCGCTCAGGACTGTTTTTAATTGCTGCAAACCGCGAAAAAATAACAATTTAAGAATATTATAGCAATCCTAAATCATTTGTGAATTTCTTACTCCCTCCCCTGATCAAGGGGAGGGTTGGGGTGAGGTAAAAAGTTTACGACTCCTGCAAGGATTGCTATATATCTAAACAACGTAATTAATTGATTTGAGGCGTAACTTCCGGTGTCTAATTTACAACTAAAATTACCAATTCACGAAACTTTTCAATGTACTGTTCAAGGCGAAGGTTACTGGACGGGGACTTTAGTTGATTTTATCAGATTGGCCGGTTGCCCTGTGCGTTGTCCTTGGTGTGACACAGGCTACGCAAATGGGGGCAAAGGTTTGCCATCTGTACCGCAGTCGATCGCACAATTGCTCGCTCAATTGCAGTCTCCGAGGGTTGTCATTACTGGCGGCGAACCTTTCATTCACGGCGATTTGCCTGAGTTAGTTGAAGCTTTGTTAGAAGCTGACAAGCAGGTGAGTATTGAAACTTCCGGTGCTTGCTGGCAAGATGTTTCCCCGCAGGCTTGGATTACTCTTTCTCCGAAGGAACACATCAATCCTAAATATCCGGTGCAAGAGCTTTTTTGGACTAGAGCCAATGAAATTAAGTTGGTGGTTAGCACTGGCGAAGAAGTTGAATTTTATCACAAGCATTTGGAAAATAATGTGAATATTCCGGTTTTCTTGCAACCCGAATGGAACTCACAAAAATCAGCGATTCCCATTATTTTGGAATTGCTGAAACAAAATCCTAGTTACAGGCTATCTTTGCAAACTCACAAGCTTATTGGCGTGCAATAATTTGATGGTTTAGCTAAAGCTATCCGTCAGGTGGGAGGTGCAGAATGGGGAGTGCATCGCCCTACAATCTGTGGAAATATGTGCTAAAATTAAAGCAGCAATTTATGATAATTTGAACGTAATGGAAACAACTACGGAAACCCTAATGGGAAAAGTTATCACAACCCTAGTAATTACGAATCGGCTGGATGAAGGGAAAGCCGAAGATAATCTGATTCCAATCGAGCAAGTCAGATCTGTCACTCTAGAAAATGTTTTGGTGGATACGGGCGCGACAACTTTGTGTTTGCCTAAAGATGTCATTGCCAGACTGGGTTTAAAAATCCTCAAGCAAGTGGTTGTTGAGACGGCAACTGGCATTAGTGAGGCGAGGATTTTTCAAGATGCCAAGATTTCTCTGTGCGGGCGCGAAGGGACTTTTGAGTGTTTGGAATTGCCGGAGGGGAAAACGCCACTTTTAGGGGTGATTCCGATGGAAGCGCTGGGAATTGAAGTGGATTTGAAAAATCAAAGATTGAAGGTTTTGCCCGACGGGCCGACGGAAACTTATTTGACAATTCTTTGATATTCTTGAGTTTGGATGCCAGCTATTCGATCGGCAGCGCTAAGATGGTTAAGCACTGTTTTGCACTACTCTCATGTCCCAACGCGCCGAAACCTCAAACAGCCAGCCAAGTGCATCCCGCAACGGGCATAATGTGACGAATTCTCACTCTAACAACCAAAATACGATTCGGGTTCGCGGTGCGAGACAGCACAACCTGAAAAATATCGATCTGGAACTGCCACGCGATCAACTGATCGTTTTTACTGGCGTCTCCGGTTCTGGCAAGTCTTCCCTCGCTTTCGATACAATTTTTGCCGAGGGACAGCGCCGCTACGTCGAGTCTCTCAGCGCTTACGCGCGCCAGTTTTTGGGACAGTTGGACAAACCCGATGTGGACGCGATCGAAGGCTTGAGTCCGGCTATTTCGATCGACCAAAAGTCAACTTCTCATAACCCGCGATCGACTGTTGGCACTGTTACAGAAATTTACGATTATCTCAGATTGCTCTACGGTAGAGCCGGCGAACCGCACTGTCCGATTTGCGATCGCTGCATTGCGCCGCAGACAATTGATGAAATGTGCGATCGAGTCATGGCACTTCCAGACGGCACTCGCTTTCACCTTCTGGCACCAGTTGTGCGCGGAAAAAAAGGCACTCACCGCAAATTATTGTCGAGTTTAGCTGCGGAAGGATTTATTCGCGTCAAAGTTAACGGAGAAATTTTAGAACTTTCGGAAAATATCGAATTAGATAAAAATCTAACGCACAATATCGAGATAGTTGTCGATCGGTTAATTAAAAAACCCGGTTTAGAAGAACGTTTAGTTGATTCTCTGGCAACTTGTTTGCGCCATTCTGAGGGAATTGCGATTATTGAAGAGTTACCGAATGATGAAAATTCCGAACCACAGGGGCCGATCGTATTTTCTGAAAACTTTGCTTGTCCGGAACACGGCGCAGTAATGGAGGAACTTTCCCCCCGGTTATTTTCTTTTAATTCGCCCTACGGCGCGTGCCAGAACTGCCACGGTTTGGGGAGTTTGCGGACTTTTGCGCCGGAGTTGGTAATTCCCGACGAGAAAGCACCTCTTTATTGTGCGATCGCGCCTTGGTCAGACAAAGACAATTCCTATTATCTTTCTTTGCTTTGCAGTATTGCTGATACTTGCGGGTTTGATATCGACACTCCTTGGTATCGATTAAAGCCCGAACATCAGCGGGTAATTTTGTACGGCAATGAGCAAAAGCGCACCGCAGAAAGTAAAAAGCGCGACGGCAGCACTGATTTGAGGAGAGATTTTAATGGCGTGATTGCCATGTTGCAGCGCCAGTACGACGATACTGGTTCCGATTTGATCAAGCAGAAGTTGGAACAGTATCGGGTCGATCGCTCTTGCGAGGTTTGTCAGGGCAAACGGTTGAAACCCGAGGCGCTTTCGGTGCGGTTGGGACAGTACGGAATTGTGGATTTGACGAGCATTTCGATACGCGACTGTCGCGAACGAGTAAATAATTTGGGGTTGAGCGATCGGCAATTCCAAATATCCGATTTAGCCCTGAGAGAAATCAAAGCAAGGCTGCAATTTTTGCTCGATGTTGGGTTAGATTACCTGACTTTAGACCGCGCAGCAATGACACTTTCTGGCGGAGAAGCCCAGCGAATTCGGCTGGCGACTCAAATCGGTTCTGGTTTGACGGGTGTTCTCTACGTTTTGGACGAACCGAGCATCGGACTGCATCAAAGAGACAACTTTCGCCTGCTGCAAACCTTGACAAAATTGCGCGATTTAGGCAATACTTTGATTGTCGTAGAACACGATGAAGAAACCATGCGAGCGGCCGACCATATTGTCGATATTGGGCCCGGTGCTGGCGTGCACGGCGGCAAAATTATCTCGGAAGGAAGTTTAGAAAATTTGCTGGCGGCTGAGGGATCTTTGACTGGTGCTTATTTGTCGGGAAAGCGAGTAATTGAAACCCCTAATGAAAGAAGAAAAGGCAACGGCAAAGCTCTCTCTATCATAAATGCGACGCGCAACAATTTAAAAAATATTGATGTAGAAATTCCCCTGGGCAAACTCGTCTGCGTGACCGGGGTTTCCGGTTCGGGAAAATCAACTTTAATCAATGAATTGCTGTACCCGTCGCTGCAACATTATATTACCAAAAAAGTGCCTTTACCACCCGATATGGACGCCCTCAAAACTAAAGGGGAACGCTCTCTTGAGGATGTGGTTGATAAGGTAATTGTCATCGATCAATCTCCGATCGGCCGCACTCCGCGTTCTAATCCCGCTACTTACACGGGAGTCTTTGATGTGATTCGGGATTTGTTTGCCGAAAGCATTGAAGCCAAGGCAAGAGGTTACAAAGCGGGGCAGTTTTCTTTTAACGTGAAAGGGGGAAGGTGCGAAGCTTGCGGTGGCCAAGGCGTGAACGTGATTTCGATGAATTTTCTGCCAGATGTTTACGTGCAGTGTGAGGTTTGCAAGGGTGCACGGTACAACCGGGAAACGCTGCAAGTTAAGTACAAAGGCAAGTCGATTTCGGATGTTTTGAACATGACCGTAGAGGAATCTTTGGAGATGTTTAAAAATATTCCTAGGGCGGGCGCGAGACTGCAAACTTTGGTTGATGTTGGTTTGGGTTACATTCAGTTGGGACAGCCGGCGCCGACGCTTTCTGGGGGCGAAGCGCAGCGGGTAAAATTGGCAACGGAACTGTCGCGCCGCGCTACTGGGAAGACGCTTTATTTAATCGATGAACCGACGACTGGTTTGTCGTTTTATGATGTTCACCATTTGTTAAATGTGCTGCAAAGATTGGTTGATAAGGGTAATTCAATTTTGGTAATCGAACACAATTTAGATGTGATTCGCTGCTGCGATTGGGCGATCGATTTAGGGCCTGAAGGGGGAGATAAGGGCGGCGAAATTATTGTGGCGGGAACGCCGGAGGATGTGGCGGCAAATCAGAGGTCTTATACTGGGAAGTATTTGCAAGCTGTTTTGCAGCAGCATCCTTTAGGGGAGGCTGTAGCCGTTAGTTAATATTAAATTTGGTAGGACTTACGCACAGGGATCTAGAAACCGGGTTTTTTACGAAAATACACATTGTAGCCGACAGAAAAGATAAAAAACCCGGTTTCTTTGCTGGGAGTGCGTAAGTCCTGCTTGGTATCGAACAAGGAGAGAATGCACCCGAAGTTTTAGTGAGACAAGCTATCCATATCTATGAGAAATTAAATGCTCCGCAATGGTTTGCATTGCGTGGGATTTCTGCAACTTCATCCGGCTTCAGCAATAACCTTGCCAATATCATCGAGCTGCGGTATTATTCGATTATAGTGGTTATTATACCGCAACGCTGATACCATCTATCAGTAGAGATGGTAGCCACAAAGGGAGAAGAATAAAAGTTATGAATGGTACTGTTTTCAATATCGGATACACTGATTGTGGTTACACAATGGCAGCATTAGTAAAACATCATCCTAGTAGTGTGATCGGAACTTTCTGGCTTCCAGCAACAGTTGAGGATTACAACAACTTAAGTTGTAAATGGATAGATTACGTACTAGAGGATAACCAAGCACAGGCTATGCTTGATGACCTCGATATTTTAGATGCTGAACCACATCTCTATACGCATATGGTTATCGTTTTGACAGGAAATTCTAACAATCCATGTGACTACTCATTTGTAGCTGGAATAACACGTTTTTTTGAAAGTCGTTCGTTGCTTCAAGTGCTTGCAGAACACAATATACCAGCCCACACAGAAGTTTCTTATCCAAGGTTTTTTGACGAGGAAAGTGCAAGGGCTAAGGAAGACGGTTTGTGGAGTGGACTTAGCTTAAATGACTGGAATGAATACATCCGACTACAATTGGTTGCGGCACACGGAAAGAGTATGTTAAAGCAGTGGTGGGAGCGCACAGGAAAGTCAGCGTGACCAACAAAAGCTAAAGTCGTTACGTGGCATAACACCGCGCTGCAGCGGAACGCTCCAAAATGGTTAGCCCAGTTGCAAAGGTTATCTGTGTCCGGTGAGCGCGAACGTTATCTCGCTTCGTTTCTGAGTTGGGACAGTAGACAGCACAAAGCGATCGCCAAAATCGCAAAGCAACAACGATTGGCAGATTCAAAATAGGAACTGGCAAAAAAACAGCAGACGTTCAAGAAATCAAGGAAAGAGAGCGCTCTATGGCTAAACCTTTCAAACCAGAAACTCGAAATTATTGTAATTGGTCTGTAACAATTTATGTTAACTCAGAAGCAGTAGGGTTTTATACAAAGTGTATTTCGCCCAATGATACTATTTTATGTACAGAAATTTGTAATGACAAAGGGTCCGCTTGGCAACAGGGTCACAACCTTGTAGATCGTGCAATTAAAGAAGAACGAACTAATCGATACAATAGGATTGCTATACCTCTGACACTTGCGTTATTATATGTATCTGGATCGGATGAGGAATACGAGTTAGGTCATCAATCTCGCTTTAGAGGCAGACGTGCTGGGAAGGGACATGATTTTGAAATTTTGGATCTTCTGACTGAAGATGGTCTATTAGAGGAGCAACGTAATCCCCAGCAGATTAAATCAGTAGTTTTGACACCAAAAGGTATTAAACAAGCAAGGCACATTCTGAAAAATTTGAATTTAGAGGGTATTGAAGAGTTTCTTCAGACTCAGGAAAATCGGGACGATTTAATCGATGGATTAGAACAAGATAAAGAGCACTCCGGTGATGAAAAGTAATAATTCGCTACAAACCCCCGCTTAACCATAGAACGCCATTCTGACAACATATCCTTTCAGTAAAGGTTTGAAAAAGTTAGATGGATATCGGGCTAGATAGGGACAAGATTATGGTTGGTTGGTAATTTTCCCTTGCACAGACAATGCACCCGAACAGTCACACAGCAGGATTTTGAATGAAAGATTAACTATCTTGAATTGTGGGAGACATTGCCATATTTTGGGCTTCTCTTTGCATGAATTCAATGTCCGATCGCGACCAAGTGCGAGGCCCGCTGCACTGATGAGCAATTAACAGCCCCCACAGTCCTTTGTTCGTTAAAATAGGCACAACTAAATTGGCGCGAACTTTCAGGCTACGCAGAAAATCTCGGTGGCATTGGTGAATTGGTTCTACTTCAATATCTGTAATTGCTCTAACTCTGCCGGCTTCGTACAAAGCAGCGTAGTCGCCGTTAAAACATTCATCTGGCCCCGTTGAACCCAAGATTGAGAGTTCGATCGCACTCAACATCTCGTAAGTCACTCGACCTTGCCACTGTCTGTAAAAATAGTACAGTACGGCGCGATCGCTCTGCAAAACTTCTCGAATGTCGTAGAGGGATTTTTCAACTAATACATCGCGCTTTAGACGATCTGTCAAGCGGTTAACAATGTTTTGCAGCCGATCGCCCGACATAGTATTAACTCCTTTAATTCCTAGTACACTCGCCAGATATTAATTATTAAACTTGCACAATCACCACACCTCAAATTGTTGCGCTTCGGCATTTTCGCGCGCTTGAAAATGAGGAATTTTTGGCTTAACAGTTGTCTGGAGGCCAGCGACATTATACTATTATTTTGACAGAGATAGCAATCTTTTTGGGAAACAGGCGATCGCCTCGGGCCCCGCAAGCTAGGGATTTTTTGGTGCGAAGAACTACCGGCGGGACGCCGCTTCCACAAATGAACAGGAAAGGAAGAGTTTACAAGTGCTGGGAGAATTGCTAGATATGCCTAAAGTTGGTTCCTCTTCAAGAGAGGAACTGCTACGATATCTCGATAGCGAGAGGAAGCATCAAATATGTCTGTGCTAGAAGCTGCTTGGAAACACGAATTTATCCCTACGAACGGCATTAAACTGCACTATGTCACTCAAGGTTCTGGGCCGCTGATGCTGATGCTGCACGGATTTCCTGAATTTTGGTATTCTTGGCGGCATCAAATCCCGGAATTTGCATCAGATTATAAAGTAGTCGCTGTAGATCTCAGGGGTTACAACGACAGCGACAAACCTCACGATCAATCTGCTTACGTGATGGCAGAGTTTGTGCAAGATGTCAAGGGAATTATTCAGGGTTTGGGATACGAAAGTTGCGTCTTAGTTGGTCACGACTGGGGAGGCGCGATCGCCTGGAGTTTTGCTTATGCTTATCCCCAAATGGTGGATAAATTAATTGTGATGAATCTACCACATCCGGCAAAGTTTGCTGAAGGGTTACGCACTCCTCAACAATTGCTGAGGAGTTGGTACATCTTTTTATTTCAGTTGCCAATTTTGCCGGAGTTGTTAATTCAGTTGGGCGACTATCAGGCAATTTCTGCTGCTTTGGAAGGTATGGCAGTGGACAAAAGCACCTTTACCCCCTCAGATATCGAAGCTTACAAAGATGCGGCGGCCAAACGGGGCGCTCTGACTGCTACTATCAATTATTACCGCAATATTGCTCGCGGATTTCTCGATCGCCAGAATTGGAGCGTGCTGCAAGTTCCGACGCTGATGATTTGGGGAGAAAATGATGCGGCCCTCGGCAAAGAGTTAAGCTATGGAACCGCAGATTACGTCCGGGATTTTCAGATTCATTACATTCCTAATTGCAGCCACTGGGTACACCAGGAACAGCCGCAGTTAGTGAATCGGTACATGAGAGATTTTTTGGCAAGTAAGTTCATTTAATATCATATCCAGTTTGATCGGAATGCTACTGAGCATGGGAGTAGAACGATCGCGATTAACTCGGAAAATTATTATTCTCATGCCAGCAGAGACATTCACCGACTGCTGATGCCCTCCGTCGTCCACCCGCTCATTTGGCTGGGGTGAATGCGGTAGATTGCAATTACCTCTGCACGCCCCCAAGAGTCAACCCAGGTGCGATTGATGGCGGGTGAAAGTGTGGGGTTGTGTTCTTTGACCAATTGCATCGCGCGATCAATGTCTTTGTGTTCCGTGAGGCGTGATGATCGCCAGTTCACATTAAATATTATCTCGGGTATAAAAATATAAACTCTCCAAAAAGATGGAAGGTGAAATGATATAATTTTTGACATTCCCAACATGAAAAATTGGGAGTAAGCAAATCAAATCTTCACAGTCAGTTTTTATGACACCAGACATCTTGGCAGCGCAGCAGCAAAGAAATCACCGCATAATTGTCTGGGTACTGATTGGTCTGACGCTGCTGGGACTGGCATCCCGCCTTTATTTGGCGTGGCGCACCAACCAAACTCTCCCCGATACCCCCGCCCGTCTGGCGGGCGACGAACCGGGCTATGAACGTTTCGCATACGATCTGCTGAACGGTTATTTTTTTGAGAGGCCAGGCAGGACGCCTGTTTATCCCTTTTTTATAGCTGGATGCTATGCAATTTTTGGTCGTTCTCCCGCATCTGTAGTCTACGTACAAGCTTTTTTGGGGGCGACAATCATCCCGCTAACTTTTATCCTGGCACGGCGTTTTACTGGCCCTCAAAGTTCCTTAGTAGCGGCTGGATTAGTTGCGATCAATCCCTCCCTCATTCATCATGTCAGGCTGCTGCAAACAGAGGTTTTATACACGCCTTTAATACTTTTAACAGTGCTGGGCCTGTTGCGGGCATTGGAACAGCCGCAGTGGCAAAATTTTTCATTAGCAGGTGCGCTGTTGGCAATTACGAATCTTTGTCGGCCGACAGGGATGTTGCTTCCAGCAATTGTGCCACTATTGATGCCGCGCCAATGGCATTTTAAGCGCAAGATTGCTTTGTTTCTTGCTTATTTGGGCGCAATTATCATCATTACTGCACCTTGGACTTACCACAATTATCGAACCCACAAAACTTTTTTGATTTACAGCGTTTCTACGGCGCTGCTGTGGCAAGGAAGTCCAGAGTTTTATCATTTGGCTTATGAAAAATTGCCAAAACGCCATATTGTTCAGATTTGGCGGGAAGAACTCAATCCGGCAAGGAATGGGGGACACAATGCTTTTACAATTGAGGGCGATCGCTATTTTACCAAACGGGCGATCGCTTCAATCCTCCGCGAGCCTGCTGTCTATCTCTGGTATTGTTTGCAAAAGGCAGTTTTTTTCTGGTTGGGAAACCCTGTAAGCGACTGGCCCGATCATGCTATGTTTAATGTGGACGTAATGCGGCGATTCTTTTCGCTACAACAGATTGTATGCATTTTGGCGGTGCGAATTTTCCCTGTAATTGCTGCTTTGGGCATGATAGTTTTGCGGCATCGCTGGCGGGAGTTTTTGCCACTATTGGCAGTCTGTGGCTATTTTACTTTGTTCCATGCGCTCACTTATACAGAAGTTCGCCACAGCGAGCCACTGCACCCGATTTTGGCGGTCGTAATTGCTACGGCGGCGGGAGAACTTCAGCGTCGCTTGAAGTTAATTAGTCAGTAGGTATTAGGCAGTTTGTCATGAGTTATTAACCCACTGTTCTCAAAAAGAATTATTCGGAATTTTACCATGGCCATTTTAATTGCTCTTGGCATAGGGTTGTTCAGCGTCACGACCACTTTTGCTCAAAACATCGAAACAGTTAAATTTTCCGGTACTGCTGCGGGTTGTTAGCACTTGCTACATCGGTGCAGTCGAGGGCAATATCAATTTCGACATCAAAGATTTGCAAGATTTGGGAATTAATACTTACCGCATTTACGGCAGGAGGTCCCGGTGGGAACCCGAAGATGATGATGGTAAATACGGCTGGCCAGAAATATCCCAAATTCAGGCAAATCCAAATATAATTAATTGGGCGCATTGGGATCAGATTATGACTAATCCGCCCCAGGGTAGCGATTATTGGTGGTCTGGAGAACCCGTTACAGTTTGGCAAGGCAATGCCAAAATTATTTTTAATAGTCTCAAACAAGCAAATATTCGCCCCGTGGTGAGTATTCGGAATGTAGATAATAGCTGGAATCCCAGTTGGGCGCTGCAACTGAATCCGCGGCGCGCAAAAGAAGATTGGAACGAGTGGTGGGAACAGGTTTTTGCTACGGTTTAGTGGCTGAATGTTCGCAATAATTACCGCGTTGATGATTGGGAAATTCACAACGAACCGGATAATCGGGATCAGGGCTGGGGCGGGACTAGGGCTGACTATTCTGAATTGGTTAAGGTGGCAAAAGATGCGATCGACTTTGTTTATAAAACTTATTTGCCTTCGCGCACTTACCGCATCCATAGTCCGAAAACTGTAGGCGGCAGCAATTGGCCGGCTAGTGCTTTGCAGGAAATACCGAATTATTTCACTACCGTCAATATCCACAACTATGATGCAGATATTTCTAACTACACCCGCAAAGTGCGCGGCTGGATGAACGGTACTGTCCGGGCTAACTCACAGCTTTGGGTAGGAGAATGGGGAAGTTACGAGATTAGCTACGGCGATTTATCTTTAGCTTTAAATTTGATTAAGAATTTGATTCGAGGTTCCCAACCGGGGGATAATTATATTGACGGCAGTCACATATTCTGTTTGTACGACTGGGGAAAGCTGGGACAGGCGGAAGGTTTGCTAGGGGACGGGGGAAAACGGCGCGCGGGCTCCGATGCTTTGCGGATGAGAATTAGGGCTTTGCAGGGCGAGAAGCTATAGCAAAACCATTTGATTTGTAAACAATCGATTCAATCATCACAAGCGTTTCAGGTTGTTCTACATTCATGACTCAAATAGACTTGCTATACCTTTTTTCCTATCACTAACAGTTCGGATTTAATGGCACTTGCTACTCTTGATGCTAGCAAGAATGTTTACTTGCTGGTTGTCAATGACCGAGCAACATCTTACACTGTTAATGCAGATATTTCGGAGCTGATAAAAACTGGTAATGGCACGGTGCGGGAGTTCAGTTCTAAAACAATGGATGAGGTTGTTGGTAGCTTAAGGCCCAAGGGCAGCAATGCGAGTTTTGCACTGGCGGGGAACAGCGCTATTCTCATCAAGTTCGATCGCCAGAATTGAAGCTCAAATCATCGGGGCCATAATTGGGATAAGATAGAATTAGTTATGCTCAGAATTATTTATTTTCTGCCTGTTTAGCCCTGGAACCCTGAAACCCTGGAACCCTCGAACCCCTAATTGTACAGTTGCCATACCTAAGTCGTCCTGTTGTGATTCCCCTCCTGTCGCTGGTAAATTGGTAGCGTGCAGGTATCTTGCCTCAAACAGAATGCGAGCGAGAGTTCCGTTGAGGGGCAGAAAGTAGGGTGCAGTCTAGACAATCGCAGAAATTCTTGCTCGTAAACCCGCAGCAGTTAGGCTAAGCGAGGAGTTACCCGCCCGCCTTCATCTGGGCCCTCTGGCAGATAGCATTGGTTCTGAAAGTCAGAAGCCGTCAATTATCAGGATATGGCACGGAATTAATTTTAAATGCCAAGATGCTGGAAGTAGGGGTGAGTTTAATCGTACAGAAACTTTGAGCGCGCTTGGAAATCTCGCGGACAAAGCCTCTCAATCAATCTGCTGCTTGCGATCGGGTTTTTCCAACAAATATCACTTTTATGCCCCCTGATGTTTATTCCCTCCCTCAGTCAGGTCATCAACCGCAATCCCCTCACCGTCACCCCTGAGACGCCCATAGAAAAGGCGATCGAGCTGATGAGTAGCACAGGAGCCAGTTACGTCCTCGTGGTAGAAACACGCGGGAATTCTCAACTCGGAAATCCCATGAACGGAACTTCCCCACAATCGCGGGAACAGTCGGGTTTCTACAACGGTGTACCCCGTGCGGTACACGCAGGAGGCAACGGGCTGCCTCACAACGGCTCAAAAGCTCCCTATCCGACGAGCAGCCAGACAGTGCTGGGGATTTTTACAGCGCGAGATATCGTACAGCTAAACTCCATCGGCGCTGCTTTGAGGGGATTTGCGATCGAGCAAATAATGATCAGAAGCGTAACTGTAGCCCGAGAATCGGAAATTCCCGACTTTTTTGCCTTAGCAAATCTCCTGGAGAAAAATCAGATCAGCCATTTGCCAGTCGTCAGCGACACTGAAGAACTTGTCGGTTTAATTAGCTCTCAAAGCTTGGTGCAAATGTTGCAGGGAATTGGGGAATCGACACAAAAAGCAACTAGCAGCGCTTCGCCACCTGCGGCTTTCGCGTTCCCTCCGCCGCTGCCAATTCTGAATCAGAAATTAGAGCTACCCGCAAGTTTAATTAAACTTTATCAAATCCCTCAAATAGCAGGAACGCGAATAATTCACGCTCCTTCTAATTCTTCGGTTCGCTATTTGGCGCAACTGATGTTTAGACACAATGTTAGTTATGTATTAATCACTGAAACCCCCGATCAACACTCGACTGGTGCGGCTCACAATTCCAAATTTACAAATCCCAACATTCACAAACTGGTTGGGGTGGTAAGTTCGCGGGATATTGTGCAGTTGCAGGCGCTGGGAAGAGACTCTAACAAAATTAAAGCGGGAGCAATTTGCAGCAGTTCGCCACCGCTGGTGCGATCGCACTCTACACTCGAAGCAGCCGTCGCGCTGCTGCAAAAACACTACTGCCAGTTGCCTTTATTAGTCATTAACGAAACAAATCACCCGATCGGGATTATCAATCCTAAAACTATCCTTTTACAAGCGCTGGATTCAAAATCTCTGCATTCTGGCTTGATCGCTTTGCAGCGCCAGCTAGAATCTAGCAACGCTCAATACAAAAAACTCTCTGCAGAAATACAGCGGACAGCAGCAAATAGCCACGAGGTGGCTGAAATTTCTCACCACAGTTTCGTAGAGCAGCCAAATCTCCCCCCTCCAGTCAACAATCAGGGGATTTGGGACTGGAATCTCGAAACAGATGAGTTTTTTTATTCCGCGCGGTGGCAAGAAATGCTGGGCTACCAAGAAGGGGAAATCTCGAATCGCCGATCGGAATGGTGGAGTCGCATCCACCGAGATGATATTGACTCAGTAAAGGGAGCTTTAGAAGAACACTTCGCCCAAAAGACACCGGATTTTGCAGCAGAATATCGGATGTACTGTAAAGACGGCAGCACTGTCTGGGTGCTGAACCGTGGTCAAGTTTTACGCAGCGCTACTGGCAAACCGCTGCGGGTAGTAGGAACTCATACAGATATTACTCTAAACAAGCAGTTGGAAGTCAAAAACCGCGAGCATGATCGGGAGCAGTTCCAACTATTTGACTCTTTGAAAGCAACAGTAATTTTCCACATAGATGCGGCGGGGGTTTGGAAATTTCTCAACCGCGCTTGGACGGAAATTACGAATTTTTCGGTTTCCGAAAGTTTGGAAACTAATTTTGTAGAGTGGGTGCATCCAGATGAGCGCGAGCAATGTGCAAATTTATTGGAGTCTTTGCTGTCGGGGAAGTCGGAATTTGAACGGCGAGAACTGCGATTTAAATCCAAGTCGGTTTCGGGGAAAAACTCCTTGGGAATTCACACTAATTCCGGCTTTGTTTCCGTGGAACTATTTGCCCAACTCCGCCGGAATTCCCAAGGCCAAATAGCGGGAATTTTCGGGACTTTGCACGATGTCTGCAACCGCCTCGAAGGAGTTGAGGATCTGCGGGAAAGCGAGCGGGCAATTCGATCGCTCTACGAGGTAATGGTGACCTCGGAAGGATCTTTTGACGATCGAACGATCCGGTTGCTGGCAATGGGCTGTAGTCAGTTTGGGATGGATATCGGGCTGTTGGGCAGGGTTTTGGGCGATCGCTACGAAGTGATTGCGGCTTATGTACCGGAAGATTTTCCCTTTGGATTTGCTAAAGGAGACGGTTTTGCTTTGAGCAGAACCTTCGAGCGAGAGGTTTTGCGATCGAGCGAACCTATTTCTGTCGAATCAGCCGGCACTACTCAGTGGCGGAACCACCCCGCTTACAGCGTCCGCAAGTTGGAGGCTTTTGTGGGGACGAAGGTAATAGTGCAAGGGCGGATTTTTGGCACTTTGAGCTTTACTTCCCGCACCACTAAATCTCCTTTTAAACCGCTGAATTTTGAAATTTTAAAGTTGATGGGCAATTACATCGGCGCAGAAATTGCCCGCGAAGAGCGAGAGCGAACTTTGCAACGTCAGTACCAGCGCGTTTTACTACTCAAACAAATTACTCAAAAAGTGCGATCGACCTTAGACACTCAAGAAATTTTTCAAACTACCGCCACCCAAATCGGCCGCGTATTTGGTGTCAATCGCTGTACAATTCACACCTATCTTTCCGAACCTTATCCCCACCTTCCTTGCGTCGCAGAATACTTAGAACCAGGTCACGAATCAGCTTTAGATTTAGAACTTTCTGTTACTTATAACCCCTACACAGAAAAACTCCTTGCTGAAGATATAGCCCTGGCATCTCCCGATGTGTTTGCCGATCCTTTGCTGGAATCTTCGGGGCCGATGTGTCGCCGCATCGGATTAAAATCTATGTTGGCTGTTCGCACTTCCTATCAAGGAGAACCGAATGGAATTATTACTTTGCACCAGTGCGATGCAACTCGCCAGTGGAATCCCGACGAAATTGAACTCTTAGAAGATGTGGCCGCTCAAGTCGGCATTACGTTAGCTCAAGCACAACTTTTAGAAACGGAAGTTCAGCGACAGCGACAGTTAGCCGAGCAAAATGAAGCTTTGGATCAAGCACGACAAGCGGCAGAAGTTGCTAATAGAGCTAAGAGCGAATTTTTAGCGACTATGAGTCACGAAATCCGCACTCCGATGAATGCGGTAATCGGGATGACTGGCTTGCTGCTGGATATGGAACTAACTCCAGAACAGCGGGACTTTGTGGAGACAATTCGTACCAGCGGCGATGCTTTGCTGACTATTATTAACGATATTCTCGACTTTTCCAAGATTGAATCTGGAAAATTGGATTTGGAACGCAGCCCCTTCGAGCTGCAAAACTGTATAGAAGAATCTCTGGAACTACTGGCTCCTAGAGCCTCAGAAAAAGGCTTAGAGCTGGCTTACTTTATTGATGATTCTGTTCCGAAAAACATTTTAGGAGATGTCACGAGGCTGCGCCAAATTTTGGTAAATCTGCTGGGCAATGCAGTTAAGTTTACAGAATCTGGAGAAATTGTGGTGTGCTGTACGGCTAGGCAAATTGAACAGGTAGCTGCTAACAGTTCGCCAGATAAAATTAATATTCTAGCGCCACAAGCGCTAGCAATTAACCAGGGCGAGTTGGCACGTAGCAGACAATACGAGATTCAATTTGCTGTCCAAGATACGGGAATTGGCATTCCGCCAGACCGGATGGATCGCCTGTTTAAAGCTTTTTCGCAGGTGGATGCTTCGACAACGCGACATTATGGCGGGACGGGTTTGGGATTGGCTATCAGCCAGCGTTTGAGCGATATGATGGGCGGTACAATGTGGGTTGTCAGCCAGGTTACTCCCGGAAGTTCTAAGTCTCAACCGGCCGTTTCTGCGATCGGACAAAGTATCGCTGGAAGGTCGCCTGCAGAATTTACTTCGCCGTCGATATCGGGTTCGGGTTCGATTTTTTATTTCACGGTGACTGCTGAAGCCAATGACATCCGGGCTGAGGAAAAAAGGCCGGAATTTGCCGCTGGTAAGCGCTTGTTAATTGTTGAGCATCATGCCATTAATCGGCAAGTTTTGATCCGGCAGGCAGAGTCTTGGGGAATGATACCCGTGGCTGTAACTTCGGGTGCTGAGGCTTTGGAAATCATCAAAGGAAACTCGCCGCTCGATTTAGCTATTTTGGCGATGAATCTACCAGATATGGACGGTGTGGCTTTGGCTGTGGAGATTCGGAAATTTGAGCTGAGCAATTTGTCCGGTGGCGACGGTCTAAATCCGAATGTCAGCGTTAAAAACCATCGCAAAATAGCACTACCTTTGGTGCTGTTTACTTATTTAAGTAAGGCAGAAGTTTGGAAAAAACTTGAAACTACAGAGGTACATTTTTCTGCTTTTTTAACTAAGCCTTTAAAACAGTCCCAGTTTTATAATGTTTTGCTGCAAGTTTTTGGATATGTTACTGGCAGAAGCGGTAGGGGAGAAGTTTCAAATGTGGTGACTTTGACTTCGGGATTGAAGTATTTTGAAAATTCTCAAGAACAGCACCGCGTGCAACGGACGCCTGCTGTTTTGAGGCAGGTTGGGACCAATTCTGCCGGACAGGATGCAGCTAATTCTAGTCAGATTCGGATTTTGCTGGCTGAGGACAATGTGGTGAATCAAAAAGTCGCTACGCATTTGCTCGACAGGATAGGATATCGGGCTGATATTGCGGCTAATGGGTTGGAGGTTTTGGAGGCGCTGAAGCGGCAATCTTACGATGTTGTGCTGATGGATGTGCAGATGCCGAACATGGATGGGTTGGAAGCGACGCGCCGCATTTGTCAGGAATGGCCTGCTAACAAGAAGCCGAGAATTATTGCGATGACTGCTAATGCGATGCAGGGCGATCGCGAAAAGTGTCTGGAAGCAGGTATGGACGATTATATTACTAAGCCGGTGCGCCGGGAAGAGTTGGCGATCGCCTTGAGCAAGTGTTCACCTCTGATTCGAGATGAATTGGATGCGGTTACTGAGCAAAACAATCAAGATATTGCTGAGCAAGTTGACAGTGATGCTGCGGCATCTTCCAGCGTTCAACCGGGAGGCGATTCGCCGATTGATTTTCATATTTTGCAAAATCTCCGCGAGCTCGACGATGATGAAGACCCAGATTTTTTGGGGGAGCTGATTAAGATATATTTGGTAGACGCACCGCAACATTTAGAAACTATTAAGGAGGCTATTTTTCTGGGCGATGCTGATAGTTTGAAGCTGGCTTCTCACACGCTGAAGTCGAGCAGCGCCAATTTAGGAGCGGTGTCTTTTTCTGCTGTTTGCAAGGAGTTGGAGTATATGGGTCGCGTGGCGGTTGAGTCTGGAGGGGAACAGGTTTTTGATGTGAGTACGGCGCGCGATCGCCTGTTGGAAGCTCAAGCGGAGTGGGAAAAGGTGCGGGCGGCTTTTGAGACGGAATTGGAAACGGGGAAGTTGCGATCGCAAATAGGGTAATTTGTTATATCAATTCCGGTTGCACTCCTCCGGAATTGTTGACTGTTGACTGTTGACTGTTTGAACTATACCGATGCAACCGGAAACGATATTATTTGTTATTTGTTGGTTTTTGGTTGTTAGTTGTCAGTTTCAATAACCAATAACCAATAACCACTGCCCAATGCCCAATGCCCAATGCCCATATTTAACTTTCACCTAAATATGCTTTGCGAACAGTTTCATTTGACTGCAAATCACTAGCAGTACCAGCGACTACAACCTGACCGGTTTGGATGACATAGCCGCGGTGGGCTACACTTAAAGCCATGCGGGCGTTTTGTTCCACCAGTAAAATAGTTGTTCCTTCAGCATTAATATCGCGGACGATCGCAAAAATTTGACTGACTAACATCGGTGCCAATCCCATACTCGGCTCGTCTAATAATAACAAGCGGGGGCGCGACATCAAAGCCCGGGCGATCGCCAACATTTGCTGTTCGCCGCCGCTGAGAGTTCCCCCTTTTTGACTAATTCTTTCTCGCAAACGAGGAAATAAATTTAATGCTTTTTCCATATCCGACTTGATACCGAGAGTATCGTTGCGGAGATAAGCACCCATTTCTAGGTTTTCTTGCACCGTCATTCGCGGAAAAATCAACCGCCCTTCGGGACTTTGAGAAATCCCCAAACGGACGATCGCCTCTGTAGATAGTGCTTCTAAAGGCTTTCCCTCAAATAATACAGTGCCTTGGCGCGGGCGCAGCAGCCCTTGAATTGTGCGGAGAGTTGTAGTTTTCCCCGCCCCGTTGCTGCCGATTAATGTCACAACTTCTCCCTGCGAGACTGTTAGCGATACTCCTTTGAGAGCGTGAATATTTCCGTAGTACGTGTGAATGTCTTTAATTTCCAACATAATTACTCTTTCGGCTTTGTGCTTTATTGTATTATCCCGACTAATTATAAAATTTTATTGCATTTATTTAAAATCTAACTTTTTTAGAGTAAGCAGTAATTTTACTTATATTAACACCCGCCCTAGCTCCCATACAATGTATTTTTAGTAGCTGTTGCGACCAACTTTACAGAATTTTTACTTAAACACAAGATTTCTTGACACTAGCTTTACAAAAATCTCTAAGTAAATAGGTAGTATCAATACGTAAGCCAAACCAACCGCTACAAGTGACCAATAACAGCACTTAAAATTTTTCAATTTTCAAATTTAAGGAGATTTACCATGAAATTCAATCACAGTATCGGAGCGATCGCATTTTTATTAGCAACTCCTTTAGTAACCAGCTTGAGTGTAGGTGTAGCGCCCAGCCGGGCTGCCACAATAGCAGGTTCTGCAGCAGCAGTAATGATTGACAACTTCAGTCACAGACCGACTGAGACAGGTACATTTACTAACACTTACGCTGGGACAATAGCTAACACCGGTTCAGTTACTAGCAAAGCGAACGCTAATGCAGTTTTTCTATCTAACTGTCACGAATTGCTGGCAGCAAATCTCTCGAAAAGTGGAGTCATAGGCAGCGGGAATAACTATTCCGGTTTAGCCCAAAGTCAAGCAGCAGTGATCGGCGACTTCTTCATTGATGCCGAAGAAACTTTTTCCTTCAGATTTCAGACATTTTTAGCTCTTTTAACATCAGTTGACAACCCCCAATCCGAACGCGCCAGGGCGAAGGGGAGTATATCTTTCTGGGTGATTAACACTGTTACTAACCTTTTGTTAGACTCTTTTCAATTTGCCATCGGTTTAGACTCTTCTAGTGGCTTTTATGCAAATGCCTTCGTTAGCAACAGCTTTAAACCCACACAAATTAACTTTAATTTTCTGGCTCAAGAAAGTGCAGCAGCTAGCCTCCTGTATACTTCTGGGGTATATTCGCGGACATTCAACAGCCCCACTAACTTAAGGTTAGTAGAAGTTAAGAACAATATCGCAAAGACAGAAGCAGAAGCAGAAGCAGTTCCCGAACCGAGTACAGTATTAGGTACTGCAATATTTTTAGGATTGTTTGTCAGGCAGAGAAAACACAAGAAAACAAAGTCGGAAGTCAAATCAAAAGTTTAGGAAAAACCCCGAATGTTAATCCGTAGGGTGTGCGAGGCGCACATCCTATCGTTTCCGTTGAATTGCTCGTTCTAAAATGCTGTCGCCCTGGGCGGGTTGATAAATATTATCGGTTTGAATGACAGATTGTTGGTAAAACCCGGCCCTAATTTTATTGGGTTAATTGGCTGAACATTAATATCGCTTCTTCCGAGGACAAACACTGCCCATCTCACTTATCTGTCGGCACACAATACCCATTAGACCTCTTGCGAAAGTCTCAGGCGATCTCTAATTTAGTCTTTAAAGAAAGTTCATAATTATAAATGCCAGCGATC